>CAZZZJ010000057.1:0-1653 GCA_964658355.1 Beijerinckiaceae bacterium | reverse complement strand
TTGGCGCAGGGCGCCCGCCTGATGGAGACCGAGCGATGAGCCTGAGCTGGTACGAGGCCAGCGCCCGGCAGCGCGTCGCGGCGCTCGTCGACGCGGAGAGCTTCGCGGAATTCGTCGGGCCGGAGCAGCGGGCGATGAGCCCGCACCTGCCGCTGTTCGACCTGCCCCGCGCCTTCGACGACGGCATCGTCGTCGGACGGGCGACGCTCGACGGCAAGGCGGTCTACCTCGCCGCGCAGGAGGGCCGCTTCATGGGCGGCGCCTTCGGCGAGGTGCACGGCGCCAAGCTCGTCGGCCTGCTCCGCGCCGCGCTGACCGGAAAGCCGCAGGCGGTGCTGATCCTGTTCGACACCGGGGGCGTGCGCCTGCAGGAGGCCAATGCCGGCGAGACCGCCATCGCCGAGACCATGCGCGCCATCGCCGACCTGCGCCGCGCCGGCATTCCCGTCATCGGGCTGATCGGCGGGCGGGCCGGCTGCTTCGGCGGCGGCGGCCTCATCGCCGGAACCTGCTCGCGGCTCGCGGTCTCGGAGGGCGGGCGCATCTCGGTCTCGGGCCCGGAGGTGATCGAGACCAACAAGGGCGCGGAGGAATTCGATTCGAAGGACCGCGCGCTGGTCTGGCGGACCATGGGCGGCAAGCACCGGCGGCTCACCGGCGGCGCCGACCTGTTCTGCGACGACACCGTGGAGGCGTTTCGTGCCGCCGCCCTCGACCTGATCGGGCGGGCGCCGGCCTTCGACCTCGCGACGCTGACGGCAGAGCAGGCGCGGCTCGAAGCCCGCATCGAACGGTTCGGCGATTGCCGCGACGCCACCGAGATCTGGGCTCGCCTCGGCGTCGCCGACCCCGCCGGCGTGCCCGCCCTGTCGACGGCCGACTTCGACGGCCTCGTCGCCGGACTGGAAGGGACGACCCATGACGCTCGCTGAGATCCTGGCCTCGCTCTTTCCCGAAGGCCACGCGGTCGCCGTCACGGACGGTCTGATCGCCGGGCGCGGGCCGCTCGACGGCCGCGACCTCGCGGTGGTCGGCGTCGACGGCGACACGCCGCTCGGGATCGAGGGCGCGCTGACGCTCTCGGCCGCCGTGCTGGCGACGGTGCGGGCGGGGGGCGCCACGCCGATCCTGGTGCTGGTCGATTCCGACAGCCAGCGTATGAGCCGGCGCGACGAACTGCTCGGCCTGAACGAGTGCCTGGCGCATCTCGCCAAGGCCCTGTTGCTGGCGGACGCGCAGGGCCACCCGACGATCGGCCTGATCTACGGCCACTCGGCCGCCGGCGCCTTCATTGCCACCGCGCTCGCGACGCGGGTGCTGGTGGCGCTGCCGGGGGCGAATCCGAGCGTGATGGACCTGCCCTCGGTCGCCCGCGTGACCAAGCTGCCGCTGGAGAAGCTGGAGGCGATGGCGAAATCCACGCCGGTCTTCGCGCCCGGGCTCGACAACATGGTCCAGGCCGGCGCGGTGCAGGCGGTGCTCGATCCCGCCAAGCCCCTCGGGCCGCAGATCGCGGCCCTGATCGGCGAGCCGCCCTCGCACGACGCTCGCGACGCCCTCGGCAAGGATCGCGGCGGTCGTCCCGTCGCCCACGACATCGCCGCGCGGGTGGTCGACGCGGCGCGCGCGTGACGACGCTTCGCCGCCACGACC
>CAZZZJ010000056.1:6324-12679 GCA_964658355.1 Beijerinckiaceae bacterium | reverse complement strand
CCGGACTTCCCCGCGCTGGCCAAGCCGCTGTTCGAGGATGCCAAGATCGTGTTCGGCTCGCAGGCCGGAACGATCATCTTCTATCCGTCCTCGGGCACCGGCATCTGGGAATCGGCCCTGGCGAACACCCTCTGCCGCGGCGACAAGGTGCTGACCGCCCGCTACGGCCAGTTCAGCCACCTCTGGGTCGACATGGCCCAGCGCCTCGGGCTCGACGTCATCGTCCAGGACGAGGCCTGGGGCACCGGCGCCGACCCGGAGAAGATCGGCGAGGCCCTGCGCGCCGACGCCGACCACAAGATCAAGGCCGTGATGGTCGTCCACAACGAGACGGCGACCGGCGTCACCAGCGACATCGGCGCGGTCCGCAAGGCGATGGACGCGGCCGGCCACCCGGCACTGCTGTTCGTCGACGGCATCTCGTCGATCGGCTCGCTTCCCTTCGAGATGGACGCCTGGAAGGTGGATTGCGCCATCGCCGGCTCGCAGAAGGGCTTCATGCTGCCCGCCGGCCTCGGCGTGCTCTGCGCCAGCGCCAAGGCGATCAAGGCCTCGGAAGGCACCGCCGGAGGCAACGACCGCCTCGGCCACGTCTACTTCGCCTGGTCCGACCAGCTGAAGCAGAACCCGACCGGCTACTTCCCCTACACACCGCCGCTGCCGCTGCTCTACGGCCTGCGCGAGGCCCTGGCCTGCATCCGGGAAGAGGGGATCGAGAACGTCTACCATCGCCACCACGTGCTCGCCGAGGCGACCCGTCAGGCCGTGGCGGCCTGGGGCCTGAAGACCTGCGCCAAGGAGCCCAAGTGGAACTCCGACACGGTGACGGCGATCCTGGCGCCCGAGGGCGTCGACGCGGCCAAGATCATCAAGCACGCCTATGACCGCTACAACCTCTCGCTCGGCGCGGGCCTGAGCCAGGTTGCCGGCAAGGTGTTCCGCATCGGCCACCTCGGCGACCTGAACGAACTGTCGCTGCTGGGCGCGATCGCCGGCGCCGAGATGGCGATGATCGATTGCGGCGTGCACGTGACCCCGGGCTCGGGCGTCGCCGCGGCTTCCAGCTACCTCCGCGAGAACCCGCTCACCAAGGGCTGATGCGGGCCGGGAACCGGCCGAACCATCGCGCGGGGGCGGCGACGCCCCCGCGCCATCCCGGAGGAAGGGATCATCTCGAACCGGATCGGGATCGCCGCGGCCGGCGCGTCGCGGGCAAGGCCCGTTCCGGCCGTCGCATGAAAGGCGTTCCATGACGAAGAAGATCGTATTCCTCGACCGCGAGTCCCTCGACGCCACGGTCCGGCCGTTCAACTTCCCGCACGACTACAAGGAATACGAGTCGACCTGGACGCCCGAGGAGATCGTCTCCCGGTTGGCCGGCGCCGAGATCGCACTGATCAACAAGGTGCCGATGCGCGCCGACACGTTGAAGCAGCTCCCCGACCTCAAGCTGATCGCGGTCGCCGCCACCGGCACCGACGTTGTGGACAAGGAGCAGGCGAAGGCGCAGGGCATCACCGTCGTCAACATCCGCAACTACGCCTTCAACACCGTGCCCGAGCACGTCATCGCGCTGATCTTCGCCCTGCGGCGCGCGATCGTGCCGTATGCCAACTCGGTGCGCCGGGGCGATTGGAACAAGTCGACCCAGTTCTGCTACTTCGACTACCCGATCCACGACATCGCCGGCTCGACGCTCGGCATCGTCGGCTACGGAGCGCTCGGAAAGTCGATCGGCAAACGGGCGGAAGCGCTCGGCATGAAGGTCATCGCCTACGATGTCTTCCCGCAGGAGGGCCTGGTCGATCTCGAGACGATCCTCACCCAGTCCGACGTGATCACGCTGCACGCGCCGCTCACCCCGGAGACGCGGAACATGATCGGCGCCGCGCAGCTGGCGAAGATGAAGAAGCACGCGATCCTCATCAATACCGCCCGCGGCGGGCTGGTGGACGAGGCGGCGCTGGCCGAGGCGTTGAAGGCCGGCACGATCGGCGGCGCGGGCTTCGACGTGGTGGTTCAGGAACCGCCCAAGGACGGCAACATCCTGTGCGACCTCGACCTGCCGAACCTGATCGTCACGCCGCACGTGGCCTGGGCGAGCAAGGAGGCGATGCAGATCCTGGCCGACCAGCTCGTCGACAACGTCGAGGCCTTCGTGGCCGGCAAGCCGCAGAACGTGGTCTAGGACTCACGCCGCGCCGACAAGAACGCCCCGTCATTCCGGGGCCGCGAAGCGGAGCCCGGAAACCGGAGACGCAGGTGGTGCTCCAGCTGGCCGCCTCGGCGGCTCTGGGTTCCGGGCTCGCCTAGGGCGCCCTGGAATGACGTCGCCGGGAAAAGCGGCCGATCCTCCATTTCAACACCAAACGCCAGCCGCGCCGAGACGCGGGCGAGAGGACACCCCATGAAGAAGCTTCTGTTCCTGTTCGACACCGATGCGATGCCGTCCGTGTTCGATACCGTCGTCGGCTATGACGGCGGTGCCGACCACATCACCGGCTACGGCGGCGTGACTCCGGACAACGTCGGAGCGCTGGTGGACGGCACGATCTACACGCGCGGCGGCTCCGAGAAGAAGTCGACGGCGATCTTCGTCGGCGGCGGCAACATGGCGGCCGGCGAGGCCGTGCTCGAGGCGGTGAAGAAGCGTTTCTTCGGCCCGTTCCGCGTCTCGACCATGCTCGATTCGAACGGCTCGAACACGACGGCCGCGGCCGGCGTCGCGCTGGTGGCGAAGGCGGCCGGCTCCCTCGAAGGCAAGAAGGCCGTCGTGCTCGCCGGTACCGGTCCCGTCGGCATGCGCTCGGCGGCCCTGCTCGCCAAGGAGGGCGCCGAGGTCGTCATCGCCGCCCGTCAGCTCGACCGGGCGCAGGCGGCCGCCGATGCCGTCAACAAGCGCTTCGGCGTCGCCGTGACGGCGGCCGCCACCCCCGACGAGGCCTCGCGCGCCGAGATCGTGAAGGGCAAGAACCTCGTGTTCTCGGCCGGCGCCATCGGCATCGAGCTGCTGCCCGAATCGGCCTGGAAGGACGAGGCCTCGATCGAGTTCGTGGCCGACTACAACGCCCAGCCGCCGCTCGGCTTCGGCGGCATCGACGCCATGGACAAGGGCAAGGACCGCCACGGCAAGAAGTCGTTCGGCGCCCTCGGGATCGGCGGCCTCAAGCTGAAGCTCCACCGCGCCTGCGTCGGCCAGCTCTTCGACAGCACCGAGCAGGTGCTCGACGCCGAGGAGATCTACGCCCTCGCCAAGAAGATGGCCTGAACAGGGGGAGCGGGGCGCATGGCCGAGCACGATACGATCGCCACCTTCCTCGACGGGCTGGCCAGCGCCGCCCCGACCCCCGGCGGCGGCGGCGGCGCCGCCATCTCCGGCGCCATGGGCGCGGCCCTGGTCTCGATGGTGTGCAACCTCACCATCGGCAAGAAGAAGTACGTCGAGGTCGAGGCCGAGCTGAAGGACATGCTCGCGCAGTCCGAGGCCCTGCGGATGCAGCTGACCGGCATGATCGCCGAGGACGTGGCGGCCTTCGACGCGGTGATGGGCGCCTACGGCCTGCCCAAGGCCACAAACGAGGAGAAGGCGGTGCGGGCGGAGCGGATCCAGGCGGCGCTGAAGGTCGCCACCGACGTGCCGCTCGCCTGCTGCCGCGCCTGCCGCGCGGTGATCGACCTCGCCGAGGTGGTCGCCGACAAGGGCAACCTCAACGTCATCTCGGATGCGGGGGTGGCCGTGCTCTCGGCCCATGCCGGCCTGCGCAGCGCCGCGCTCAACGTCTACGTCAACGCCAAGGGCCTGGACGACCGCGATTTCGCGGACGAGCGCCTGAGAGAACTCGAAGGGCTGCTCGGTGATGCGGGCGAGCTCAACGAGAAGGTCTACGACGTGGTCAAGGCCAAGGTGAACTGAGCCCGATTCCGAACCGGCCGTCGATCGCCATCGATCGAAGGCCGGTTCGGTCCGGCGCCGGACCAGTGACCGCGCCGTCATGGTGCGTCGCAATAAGAACGATCGAAAGCATTCCTCGCCGATCAAGGCGAACTCAACGAGAATGCAAAAAAAATTAATGCGGCATCGCTCTCCCCCAAAGTAAAATGAGGGCGTAGAAACGCAGCGAAGAACAATACCCAAGGAGGCGCCCGATGGACGTGCACGAGTACCAAGCCAAGGAACTGCTTGCCAGCTTCGGCGTCGCGGTTCCCAAGGGTGCCGTTGCCTTCAGCGCCGACCAAGCCGTCTACGCGGCCACCGAACTCGGCGGCTCGTTCTGGGCTGTGAAGGCGCAGATCCATGCCGGCGCCCGCGGCAAGGCCGGCGGAATCAAGCTGTGCCGGACCTACAACGAGGTCCGCGACGCCGCCCGTGAATTGCTCGGCAAGCGCCTCGTCACCCTGCAGACCGGCCCCGAGGGCAAGCCGGTGCAGCGGGTCTACGTCGAGACCGCCGATCCGTTCGAGCGCGAACTCTACCTCGGCTACGTCCTCGACCGGAAGGCGGAGCGCGTCCGGGTCATCGCGTCCCAGCGCGGCGGCATGGACATCGAGGAGATCGCGGCCAACGAGCCCGAGGCCCTGATCCAGGTGGTGGTCGAGCCGGCCGTCGGCCTGCAGCAGTTCCAGGCCCGCGAGATCGCGTTCCAGCTCGGCCTCAACATCAAGCAGGTCTCGGCCGCGGTGAAGACGATCATGAACGCCTACCGGGCGTTCCGCGATTGCGACGGCACGATGCTCGAGATCAATCCGCTCGTCGTCACAAAGGACGACCGCGTGCTGGCGCTCGATGCCAAGATGTCGTTCGACGACAACGCCATGTTCCGGCGCCGCAACATCGCCGACATGCACGACCCGTCGCAGGGCGACCCGCGCGAGGCCCAGGCCGCCGAGCACAACCTCAGCTACATCGGCCTCGAAGGCGAGATCGGCTGCATCGTCAACGGTGCCGGCTTGGCGATGGCGACGATGGACATGATCAAGCATGCGGGCGGCGAACCGGCGAACTTCCTCGACGTCGGCGGCGGCGCGTCGCCGGAGCGCGTCGCGACGGCCTTCCGTCTCGTCCTGTCGGACAAGAACGTGAAGGCGATCCTCGTCAACATCTTCGCCGGCATCAACCGCTGCGACTGGGTCGCGGAGGGCGTGGTCCAGGCGGCGCGCGAGGTGAAGATCGAGGTGCCGCTGATCGTTCGCCTGGCCGGCACGAACGTCGAGGCCGGCCGGAAGATCCTCGCCGAGAGCGGGCTCGACCTGATCACCGCCGAGACCCTGTCGGAAGCCGCCCGGAAGGCCGTCGAGGCCTGCCACGGCGCCAAGCACTGACGTCCGTGAGATAAGCGAAGGATACCGCCATGAGCATTCTCATCGACGAGACCACCCCGATCATCGTCCAGGGCATCACCGGCGACAAGGGCACCTTCCACGCCAAGGAGATGAAGGATTACGGCGCCAACGTCGTGGGCGGCGTGACGCCTGGCAAGGGCGGCAAGACCCATCTCGGCCTGCCGGTGTTCAACACCGTCAAGGAGGCGGTCGCGGCCACCGGCGCCACCACCTCGATCACCTTCGTCGCCCCGCCCTTCGCCGCGGACGCGATCATGGAGGCGGCCGATGCCGGGCTGAAGCTCGTCTGCTCGATCACCGACGGGATCCCCGCCCAGGACATGATGCGGGTGAAGCGCTACCTGATGCGCTATCCCAAGGACCGCCGCACGATGGTGGTCGGCCCGAACTGCGCCGGCATCATCTCGCCGGGCAAGTCGATGCTCGGGATCATGCCACCCGACATCTACCTGAAGGGCAACGTCGGCGTGATCTCGCGCTCGGGGACGCTGGGTTACGAGGCCGCCTCGCAGATGAAGGCGCACGGCATCGGCATCTCGACCTCGGTCGGCATCGGCGGCGACCCGATCAACGGCTCGTCCTTCCTCGACCACCTCGCCCTGTTCGAGCAGGACCCGGAGACCGAGGCGGTATTGATGATCGGCGAGATCGGCGGCCCGCAGGAGGCCGAGGCCGCGGCCTGGATCAAGGAGAACTTCTCCAAGCCGGTCATCGGCTTCGTGGCGGGCCTCACCGCACCGAAAGGTCGCCGCATGGGCCATGCCGGCGCGATCATCTCGGCCACCGGCGACAGCGCGGCGGAGAAGGCCGAGATCATGCGCTCGTATGGGCTGACCGTGGCGCCCGATCCCGGCTCGTTCGGCGACACCGTCGCCGAGGTGATGCGGCGGGCGGCGTAAGCCGCTGGATCCCTCCCCCTCTGCGGGGGAGGGTGGCCCGCGCGTCGGCGAGGGTCGAGAGAGGGGAGCGACCTCTCCGGATACGGCGCTCCCCTCGCCCGACCCGCTTCGCGGGG
>CAZZZJ010000056.1:1753-6275 GCA_964658355.1 Beijerinckiaceae bacterium | reverse complement strand
CTCTCCCGCAGAGGGAGAGGGTGGCCCGCGCGCGAACCATGCCCCGCCCCCCATCGAAGTTGGCTGATCCGATGCCAAAGACCCTCCACGCTTCACTCGGCCATGCCGAAGAGAACGCCTTCGCGCCGCCGGTGATCACCGGCACCTCGTCGAAGGAGGCGCTCGACATCCTGTTCCACGCCCTGCTCGACGTGGCGCGGCGGCACGAGCCCGAATTGGAGGCCGTGCTGCACGGCACCGCCGACATCTCCACCTTCACGCCGGAAATGCTGGCCCGCGCGCTCCAGGTGCAGGGTATCTGGTTCCAGCTGCTGTCGATCGCCGAGCAGAACGTCGCCATGCGCCGACGCCGTCACGTCGAGCGGACGGAGGGGCGCTCGGCCCTCGGCGGCTCCTTCGCCAAGGTGCTGGCGGAGGCCTCGGCCAGCGGAATTCCCGCGCAACAGATCCACGCGCTGCTGAAGGACCTGCGGATCCGGCCGACGATCACCGCCCACCCCACCGAGGGCAAGCGCGTGACCGTGCTGGAGAAGTTCCGCCGGATCTACCTCGTGCTGCGCGAGCTCGAACTGCCGCGCTGGACCACGCGCGAGCGCAACGGCCTGATGAACGAGCTGCGCGACCAGATCGAGCTGGTCTGGATGACCGGCGAGCTGCACCTGGAGAAGGCCACCGTCGAGCGCGAGGTGTCCTGGGGCCTGCACTTCTTCGACGAGACCCTGTTCGAGATGTTGCCCGAGGTCGTCTACTCGCTCGAGGAGTCGCTGGCGCAGTACTACCCGGACGAGAAGTTCGAGGTGCCGGCTTTCTTCCAGTTCGGCTCGTGGATCGGCGGCGACCGCGACGGCAACCCCTACGTCACCGCGAGCGTCACCCGCGAGACCCTCAAGTGGAACGCGCTCGCCTCGCTCAAGCGCTACCGCGACGGCGTCCTCCATCTCGGGCGGGTACTGTCTCTCACCGAGCGCTCGATGCCGGTGCCCGAGACATTCCGGGCCGAACTTTCCCGGGCCCTTGCCGAGAGCGGCGAGGCCAAGGCGATCACCGGCCGCAACCCCGGCGAGGCCTATCGCCAGTACCTCTCCTGCATCCTGCGCAAGCTCGAGGCGACGATCCGGCGCAACGAGGGCGGCCGGGCGAGCGGCCCCGACTATCCGAGCGCCGACGGCCTGATCAACGACCTGCGGACCCTGGAACGGGGCCTGTCGGACGCCAAGTGCACCTCCCTCGCCACCGACCTCGTGCGGCCGGTCCGGCGCATGGTCGAGATCTTCCGGTTCTCGACGGTCCGCCTCGACCTGCGCGAGAACACGACCCGCACGACGAAGACGCTGCACGCGCTCTATGCCCGCCAGAACGGCGGCAAGGCGCCGCCGGACCTCGACTCGCCGGCGTGGAAGGCCTGGCTCGTCGCCGAACTGGCGCGGCCGCGGACGGGCGACATCTCCTTCGACGGCCTGCCCGAGGATGCACGCGAGACGCTCGCGACCTTCGCGCTGGTCGGCGAGATGCGCGACACCCTTGATCGCGAAGCCTTCGGCGCCTTCGTCCTGTCGATGACCCGCTCGGTGCCCGACATCCTCGGCGCCTACCTGCTCGCCAAGGAGGCCGGCCTGTATCTCGACGCCGCCGGCACCGAGATCTGCCCGTTGCCGATCGTGCCTTTGTTCGAGACCATCGAGGACCTGCGCGCCGCGCCGGCGATCATGAAGGAACTCGTCGGCATCCCCGTGGTCCGCCGCTCCACCCGCTGGCAGGGCGGGGTGCAGGAGGTGATGATCGGCTACTCGGATTCGAACAAGGACGGCGGCTTCGTCGCCTCGAACTGGGAGCTTTACAAGGCGCAGGCGAAGCTGACGGCCCTCGGCAAGGAAGCCGGCGTGCCGATCGCCTTCTTCCACGGCCGCGGCGGATCGGTGAGCCGCGGCGGCGTCCCGACCCAGCGCGGGATCGACGCGCAGCCGCCGGGCTCGATCAACGGCCGCTTCCGCACCACCGAGCAAGGCGAGGTGGTCTCGTTCAAATACGCCAACCGCGGCACCGCCGCCTACCAGATGGAGCTGCTCGCCGCCTCGGTGTTCGAGCACGCCCTGCAATCCGAGCGGCAGCGGGCGAACCAGCCCCGGCACGAGTTCGACGACGCACTCGAAGCGCTCTCGGGCGCCTCGCGCGCGGCCTACGTCAACCTGCTCCAGGCGGACGGCCTCGTCGACTACTTCCAGGCGGCGAGCCCCCTGGACGAGATCGCGCTGCTCAACATCGGCTCGCGCCCGGCGCGGCGCTTCGGGGCGAAGTCGCTGAGCGACCTGCGCGCGATCCCGTGGGTGTTCGCGTGGTCGCAGAACCGGCACGTCGTCACCGGCTGGTACGGCGTCGGCTCGGGCATCCGCAGCTTCCTCGACGTGCGCGGGGACCAGGGGGAGGCGCTGCTGAAGCGTCTGTTCCAGGAGTGCCGCCTGTTCCGGCTGATCCTCGACGAGGTCGAGAAGACGCTGCTGATGGTCGATCTCGGCATCGCCCGCGACTATGCCGGCCTCGTCGCCGACCCCGAAATCCGCGGACGGATCTTCGGGATGATCGAGGCCGAGTACGCGCTGACGCGCGAGATGGTCCTGCGGATCACCGGCGGGCAGGAGCTGGCGGAACGCGCGCCCCTGTTCCGCGACAGGCTGACCGGCCGCCTGCCGACGATCAACCAGGTCGGACGCGAGCAGGTCGAGCTGCTGCGCCGCTTCCGCGCCGAGACCGACGAGGACAAGCGCGAGGCGGTCAAATCCGCGCTCCTCCTGTCGATCAACTGCATCGCCGTCGGCTTCGGCGCCACCGGCTGATGAAAACGTTCGCCCGGCCCTGTCGCGCGGTACGCACAGGGCCATGTTGAAACCCACGCTTCGGACGCTCTAGCTGCGCCCGCGTTCCACGGCGGTCATCCGCCACACCAGGAGAAACCCATGAGCTTCACCCTCATCCAGCAGGCCACCCCGCGGCTCCACCGCTCGGAACTCGCCGTCCCCGGCTCGAACCCGACCTTCATGGAGAAGTCCGCCTCCTCGAACGCCGACGTGATCTTCCTCGACCTCGAGGACGCGGTCGCCCCGGACGACAAGGAGAAGGCCCGCACCAACATCATCGCCGCCCTCAACGACATCGACTGGGGCAACAAGACCATGATGATCCGCATCAACGGTCTCGACACCCACTACATGTACCGCGACGTGGTCGACATCGTCGAAGCCTGTCCGCGGCTCGACATGATCCTGATCCCCAAGGTCGGCGTGCCGGCCGACGTCTACGCCATCGACGTGCTGGTCACGCAGATCGAGCAGGCGAAGAAGCGCGAGAAGAAGCTCGGCTTCGAGGTGCTGATCGAGACCGCGCTCGGCATGGCCAACGTCGAGGCGATCGCGACCTCGTCGAAGCGCCTCGAGGCGATGTCCTTCGGCGTGGCCGACTACGCCGCGTCCTGCCGGGCCCGCGCCCAGGTGATCGGCGGCGTCAACCCCGATTACAGCGTGCTGACCGACAAGGACGAGAGCGGCAAGCGCGAGACCCACTGGCAGGACCCGTGGCTGTTCGCTCAGCAGCGCATGCTGGTCGCCTGCCGCGCCTACGGCCTGCGCCCGATCGACGGTCCGTTCGGCGACTTCTCCGATCCGGACGGCTACACCTCCGCGGCCCGGCGCTGCGCGTCGGCCGGCTACGAGGGCAAGTGGGCGATCCACCCCTCGCAGATCGACCTCGCCAACGAGGTGTTCACCCCGTCGGAGGCCGAAGTCACCAAGGCCCGCCGCATCCTCGTGGCGATGGAAGAGGCGGCCAAGGCCGGCCGCGGCGCCGTCTCCCTCGACGGCCGCCTCATCGACATCGCCTCGATCCGCATGGCCGAGGCGCTGATCGAGAAGGCCAACGCGATGTCGGCCAAGTAAGGCCGCAGGCATCGATCGAATCGCGGCCGCCTCGGAACCCCCGGGGCGGCCGTCCTCGTTTTCGGCACCGGGCGCAACCTCGGCCGTTGTCGATCGGTATCCCCGCCGCTCGCGGGGACGACGCGCCCCGGTCCGGCGGCGCCATCAGGGAGATGACACCATGCACGTCACCATCGAGCAGGCCGAAACCGCCATCGCCGCAGCCCGGAGCAAGGCGGCCGAACTCGGAACGCAGATGTGCATCGCGGTCGTCGATTCGGGCGGAAACCTGAAGGCGTTCTACCGGATGGACGGCGCCTGGGTCGGCTCGATCGACATCGCGCAGAAGAAGGCCAAGACCTCGGTGTTCTTCGGCATGATGACCGGTCAGATCGGCGAGCTGTCGCAGCCGGGCAAGCCCCTCTACGGCATCGAACACTCGAACGAGGGGCTGATCACCTTTCCCGGCGGCATCCCGATCGTCGATGCGGACGGCGAGATGTCGGGCGCGATCGGCGTCAGCGGCTCGACGGTGGAAAACGACCATGCGGTGGCAGAGGCCGGCGCCAGCGCGATCGGCAAGACCGAGCTGCCGGCCCATCCCTGGCGGACCTGAG
>CAZZZJ010000056.1:0-1653 GCA_964658355.1 Beijerinckiaceae bacterium | reverse complement strand
AAGTCCGATGAGGTCGCCTCGATCCGGTATCTCTTCCCCCGGCCCGGCAGCACGGTCGCGATCCAGAAGACCACCTACTATACCCGCGCCGGAGATCAGGTCTGCGGCGTCGGCATCTACGATTCGGATGCGGCCGCGCCCGTTGAGAGTCCCGCAGCCCGGGCGTTGAAGCTCCGCGATCGTCTGGACACCGAGATGCCGCCGGCGCTTCGCGCGGACTGGACCGCCTTCCTCGAAGCCCTGAACGCCGATGCCGGCGCGAAGGCCGCGGCGATGGCCAAGGCGCGGGCCGGGCTGCACGCCATCGAAGCCACTCTCGAGCCGCAGCCGACGACCGTACCGGACGACTGACCCGGTCGCCCCGCCCACACACCAACGGTTAAGCCTGTCGACCTATCACCGAGCCTCGCCCATGCGTCGTGCCGGGAGAGGCGCCGTTGACCCGTGACCAAGTCGCCACTGCACTCCGCCGCCTCGTCGCGTCGCAGGTCGAGGACATCGAGCGCGCCGTCAAGGACGGCCACAAGACCATTGCGCTGAACGAACTGGCGGATCTGAACCGCCAGCTCAAGGCCTTCGCCGCCGCACTGAAGAAGGCGCCGATCCGGGCGTGAGGCCGTCCTACCAGCGCGGACCGTCCCAATCCCGACGGTACGGGATGTCGGCTGGCGGCCGCGGCGGGTGATCGAAGAAGACCGGGTGGTGGTGCGGGCGGTCGTCGTATCCACCCGGCTCGTCGCACACCCGGACCCGGCGCAGGACCTCTTCGCCATACGCATCGATGCGGCGCCTCACGAAGGTGCGGCATGGCTCGTGCGGTCCGAAATCCGGGCCGGCCGTGAAGCGCGGCCGCCGGAATGCCGGCTCGGGCGGAGGCGGCTCCCGGTGCGCGTAGCCGCCGTATTCCGCTTGCGGCGGCGGATAGGGCCCGTCGAAATCCGCGGCCCGTGCGGCAGGGCCGGCGAAGGCTTGGCCGACCAGGGCCAGGGCGCAGAGCCCGGCGAGACGAAGGCGAAGAAGCGACACGACATGTCCTCACGGAAGACGTGGCCGGCGGCCAACGAAGCCTGGAGGATGGTCGGCCGAAGCTGAACCGTTCGGGAGCGGCCCCGTCGGCAAGCGTTCAGCTTCGGCGCAGGCCCGTCATAGGTCCTTCGGAACGGTGCCGCGGACGGCGCAGCGCCACTTCGCGACGTGGAGATCGGGATGGGCCGATTGCCACTCGGCCAAGACGCTCTGGGCATGGCGCAGGCAGATGAACGGATTGGTGCCCTCGTAGGACATCGGGATCTGGTCGTCGTGGCACTGGGTCGGCTGCGACAGCAGGCAAGCGGAGAGCAGTATCAGCATCGGCCGGGCGTCCTCGCATCGTCCCGGCATCGAGGCCGGGTTGTGAGGATCATAAGACGGGGATGCGGGAGGCGGAAAGGGGCCAGCGGTTGCCCATCTCGCCACAGGCTCCCTCTCTCGGGCAGAGACGGGCCCCGGGCGAGATTGGCCTGCGGTCGGGGACGGGCCGCTGCGAGGCGGTGGGCTACGCGGCCGACCAGATCTCGCCCTTGGCGATCGTCGCGAGGTCGCCGGAGTAGCGCCGCAGGGTGCCGGATGCGATCTCGGCGTGGCGCGGGCTCAGGGCCTTCAGCGAACGCGCCA
>CAZZZJ010000055.1:11400-12680 GCA_964658355.1 Beijerinckiaceae bacterium | reverse complement strand
CCGACGCCGAACTGCCCGATCAGGCTCGGCTTCTCGTCCGGCTTCGCATCCGCGAGCGATTGCGAGAAGGCACGCGTCCCGGACCGGGCGATGGTGCCGAGGTTGGAGGCCAGATCCTCCTTGCTCATGCCGATGCCGGCATCCGAGACGGTCAGCGTGCGGGCCGGCTTGTCGGGCGTGATCCGGATCTTCGCATCGGCGGGCAATGCGCTCGCTGCCGAGGTCAGCGCCTCGAAGCGGCGCCGGTCCATCGCGTCGGCGGCGTTGGCCACGAGCTCCCGCAGGAAGATCTCGCGATCGGAATAGAGGGCGTGGACCACGAGATCCAACAGCCGCCCGACTTCGGCACCGAATTCGTGCCGCTCCACCGTCTCGTTCACAGTCGTCGCTCCGCGTCTCATGGCGCTGCCCGACGACGTGGATGCCGGTTCGTCGTCGGGACGCGCGGGAAAACAGGTCCGAGACCGCGCAGGTCCCGATGGGACCGGGCGCGGCTCGGATGCGGGGGCGATATGCCGTCGCCCGGACACGAATTCAATGCTGGACGGGTCGTGCGAAGCGATCGGCGGCCGCACGAATTTTGCGTATCCTCTGCCGATCCGGCCTATCGACGTCGGACGATCCGCGAGCGATGCCGCCCGGGGACGTTTCGGGACCGACAACCACCCCATGAGCGGGCGCCAGCACATCATCCCGATCCGGCGGGACTACAACCGTCTCGTCGCCGACGAGACGCTGGAGGATTACGCGCTGCGCTTCACCGCCAAAAAGGCGCGGCGCTGGTCGGCGTTCCAGGTGGCGCAGACGGCGCTCGGCTCGCTCTCGTTCCTGGCGCTTGAGGCGATCGGCGGCACGCTGGTGCTCGCCACCGGCTTCTCCAACACGCTCGCCGCCGTCCTCGTCGTCGGCGTGCTGATCTTCGCCACCGCCGCACCGATCACCATCTACGCCGCCCGCTACGGCGTCGACATGGACCTGCTCACCCGCGGGGCCGGCTTCGGCTATCTCGGCTCGACCGTGACGTCGCTGATCTACGCGAGCTTCACGTTCCTGTTCTTCGCCATCGAAGCCGCGATCATGGCGCTGGCGCTGCAGTTGTGCTTCGGCCTGCCCCTGTGGATCGGCTATCTCGCCTGCGCCGCGATCGTGATACCGCTCGTGGTCTACGGCATCCGCCTGATCAGCCGCTTCCAGATCTGGACCCAGCCGCTGTGGGTCGGCCTCAACCTGCTGCCGCTGGCCTGCATCGCGTGGGCGGGCGACGCTCCGCTCGACGCGCT
>CAZZZJ010000055.1:6223-11300 GCA_964658355.1 Beijerinckiaceae bacterium | reverse complement strand
ACCTGCTGCCGCTGGCCTGCATCGCGTGGGCGGGCGACGCTCCGCTCGACGCGCTCCGAAGCTTTCCCGGCCTCGCGCCGGGAGCCGCCCCGGGGCTCGACGCGGCCCGCTTCGGGCTCGCCGTCGGTGTGCTCCTGGCGCTCTTGGCGCAGGTCGGCGAGCAGGTCGACTTCCTGCGGTTCGTGCCGGAAGCGAAGGGGCGGGAGGCGAAGGGGCACAGGACCAGGGGGCGGCCCGACCTGCGCTGGTGGGCGGCGGTTCTCGCCGCAGGTGCCGGCTGGATCGTCCCGGGAATGCTGAAGATCCTGCTCGGCGCCTTCCTCGCGGTGCTGGCGCTGGAACACGGCGTCGCCCCGGAGAACGCCGCCGAACCGACGCGGATGTATGCGGTCGCCTTCGGCTACGTGACGCCCTCGCGGGAGGCCGCGCTGCTGCTGACGACCGGCTTCGTCGTGGTCTCGCAGCTCAAGATCAACCTCACCAACGCCTATGCCGGGTCGATCGCGTGGTCGAACTTCTTCTCGCGATTGACGCACAGCCATCCCGGCCGGGTGGTGTGGCTCGTCTTCAACGTCGCCATCGCGCTGCTGCTGATGGAACTCGGCATCGACAAGACCATCGCCAGTACGCTGCCGCTCTACGCCGTCGTGGTCTCGGCCTGGGTCGGGGCGCTGGCCTCGGATCTGGCGATCAACAAGCCGCTTGGCCTGTCGCCGCCAGGCATCGAGTTCAAGCGCGCGCACCTCTACGCCGTCAACCCGGTCGGCACCGGGGCGATGATCCTGGCGCTGCTCGCCGGCTACCTCGCCCATGCCGGCCTGCTCGGGCACGGGCTGCAACCCTTCGCCCCGCTCCTGGCGCTCGCCGTCGCGTTCGCGGCGGCGCCGCTGATCGCCTGGGGCACGGCCGGCCGCTACTACCTGGCGCGGACCCCCAAGGCCGATTGGGGACGCGCCGAGATCGTCTGCCGGGTCTGCGAGCTGCCGTTCGAGGGCGAGGACATGGCGCATTGCCCGGCCTATGACGGGCCGATCTGCTCGCTCTGCTGCTCGCTCGATGCCCGCTGCGGCGACCTGTGCAAGCCGCACGGCAGGTTGGAGGCGCAGGCGCAGGCCGTGCTCGGCCGGATCGTGCCCGCCCGGACCGCGGCCTGGATCGGCGCACCGCTCGGGCGTTACCTCGCCCTGATGCTGACGCTGGTGGCCGTGGTCGGCCTGATCCTCGGCATCGTCCATGCCGGCGCGACGCTGGAGCATCCCGAGCACCGGGTGGCGCTCCGCGCCGCGCTCACCAGCGTGTTCTTCATCCTCATCGTCATCCTCGGCGTCGTCGCGTGGCTGTTCGTGCTCGCCCACGAGAGCCGCCGCGTCGCGCAGGCCGAGACGAAGCGCCAGACCGCCCTGCTGGAGGCCGAGATCGAGGCGCACAAGGTGACCGACGCCAAGCTCCAGGCGGCGAAGGAGACCGCCGAGGCCGCCAACCTCGCGAAGAGCCGCTACGTCGTCGGCATCAGCCACGAGCTGCGCACGCCCCTGAGCGCGGTGCTCGGCTACGCCCAGCTGCTGGAGGGCGATGCCGCGATCCCGCCCGCACGGCAGAACGGCATCCGGGTGATCCGGCGCAGCGCCCAGCACCTCTCGGGCTTGATCGACGGCCTCCTCGACATCTCGCGGATGGAGGCGGGCCGCCTGCAGATCCACCGCGACGAGATCCGCATCGCCGACGTGCTGGACCAGATCGTCGACATGGTGCGGTTGCAGGCGCAGGCCGCCGGCCTCGACTTCCGCTTCACCCGGCCCGAGATCCTTCCCACGGTGGTCGCCACCGACGAGAAGCGCCTGCGGCAGGTCCTGCTCAACCTGCTCTCCAACGCGATCAAGTTCACCGAACGCGGTCATGTGGCGCTCGATCTGAGCTATCGCAGCCAGGTGGCGGTGTTCACGATCCGCGACACCGGGCCCGGCATCCCGGAAGCCGACCTGCAGCGGATCTTCGAGCCGTTCGAGCGCGGCGCGACGCCGGCCGCCGCCAGCACGCCGGGCACCGGGCTCGGGCTCACCATCGCCAACCTCCTGGCGCAGGTGATGGGCGGCGAGATCGCGGTGACGAGCGAGGTCGGCCAAGGCACGACCTTCCGTTTCCGGGTGATGCTGGCCTCGATATCGCGCCCCGCGCCGCCGCCGCTTCCGCTCGCCATCCCCGCCCGGACCTATGGCGGTGCAAGGCGGACGGTCCTGGTCGCCGACGACGATGCCGGCCACCGAGCCCTGATGCGCGAGATCCTGGAGCCGGAGGGCCTCGTCGTGATCGAGGCCGCGGACGGGCCCGCCTGCATCTCCGCCGCGGAGGCGGAACGGCCCGACCTGCTCCTCCTCGACATCGCGATGCCGGGGCTATCCGGCTGGGCGGTCGCCAAGCGCCTGCGGGAAGCGGGGTTCGCCGGGCGGATCGCGATGATGTCGGCCAACGTCCACGAGATCAGCCCGATCCGCGGCGACGACGCCCCGCACGACGCGATCATCGCGAAGCCGTTCGACCTGCGCGACTTCCTCGAACGGATCACGCAGCTCCTGGGCCTGGAATGGGCCGGCGCACCGGAGCCGGATCCGCAACCCGCGCCCGGGATCCTTCTGCAGCCCTCCTCCGGCCCGTCCCCGGCGCAGGTCGGCGACCTGATGCGCCTGGGGCGGATCGGCCATATCCGCGGTATCGAGGCCAAGCTCGCCGAGATGGCGCAGGATGCGAGCGTGCCGGACGCCTTCGTCGCGCAGATGCGCGCCCTCGTGGCGAGCTACGACATGCGGCGCTACCTGCGCGTCCTCCAGGAGATGTCCGAACGGTCGACCGGTGAGACCTCCGAACGGACGGTCGATCGGGAAGGGCTCGCTGCCGATGTCTGAGCCGCAGCGCGACGTCGTCCTCGTCGTCGACGATTCCCCCGACACGCTGAGCTTCCTCACCGAGGCGATCGAGCGCTCCGGCGCCACCGTCCTCGTCGCGGTGGCGGGCGATCTCGCCCTCGCCCTGGTCGACGAGATCACCCCCGACGTGATCCTCCTCGACGCGATGATGCCCGGGATGGACGGGTTCGAGACCTGCCGCCGCCTCAAGGCGAAGCCGCACGTCGCGCACGTGCCGGTGATCTTCATGACCGGCCTCACCGAGACCGAGCATATCGTGAAGGGTCTGGGCGCGGGCGGCGTCGACTACGTCACCAAGCCGATCGCGCCGGACGAGATCCTTGCCCGCATCCGCGTGCATCTGGCGAGCGCGCGCGCGGCGCAGAGCGCACGGGCCGCGCTCGACACAGCGGGCCGCACGCTGTTCGCCGTCACCGCGGCCGGCGCGGTGGCCTGGTGCACGCCGCAGGCCGCGCGCCTGCTCGGCGACCTCGCGGCCGATCCCGACGCGGCGCTCGCCCTTCCAGCGACGAGCCGCACGTGGCTGCGCGATGCGCTGGCCGGCGGGGCCGCGACGCCCCTGAGCCTTCGCGACCGGGAGGGCCGCGCCCACGTCCTCAGCTTCATCGGCCGAACCGGCGAGGAAATCCTGCTGCGACTGTCCCGCGACGACACGGCCGCGGGCCTGGAGCGCCTGCGCGACCGCCTGCGCGTCACCGGTCGCGAGGCGGAGGTGCTGCTCTGGCTCTCGCGCGGCAAGTCGAGCCGCGACATCGGCGAGATCCTGGGCTTGAGCCCGCGCACGGTCACGAAGCATCTCGAGGGCATCTACGCCAAGCTCGGCGTCGAGAACCGCACCGCCGCCTCGGTGATCGCCGCGCGGCACCTGCAGGATTTGGGATAGGGCCGTGTCGACGGCCGGTCGCATTTCGGCGCGCCTCAACCCGCGGCCGGGCTTCGACGGAAACCGCGACAACCGATCGGGGATCCGAGGGGCATCAGCCTCACTCGCGACACAATCCGCCCGTGCTTTCCACCGCAGGTCGAGCCGTATCGTGTCGATCTCGGCTGGGCAGTCCAGTGATCGGGTGCAGGCCGCGGCGGCGCCGCATCGGGCTACGGGACATGAGACGTATAGAGAATCACATGGGACGTTCGGAATCATGATCAGGAACGGCGGGACTGCCGATGCCGGCAGCAGGGCGGAGATCGCTTCGCTCAAGCGTCACGTCGCGCATCTCGATCGCCGGTCGTTCCTGGTCGGATCGGCGGTCGGCCTCGGTGCGCTGGGGCTCGGCAGCTGCGCGACGACCGATGGCCTGCTCCTCGCCGAGGCTACGAAGACCTACGGGCCGATGCCGGACGAGAAGTTTCCGATCCCAGCGGTCGACATCAGCAAGGTCGATCCGAAATACTATCGCCGGACAGTGCAGTACGTGACCAAGGAAGCGGCCGGCACGATCGTCGTCGATCCGGCCAACTTTTACGTCTACCGCATCGAGGGCGACGGAGTGGCCACCCGTTACGGAGCCAATGTCGGACGCGACGGCTTCCTGTGGAACGGCGACGCCTATGTCGGACGAAAATCCGAATGGGCGACGTGGACCCCGCCCAAGGAGATGATCCGGCGTCAGCCCGAGGCTGCCAAGTACGCCCGGGGCATGCCCGGCGGCCTCGACAATCCGCTCGGCGCCCGGACCCTGCATCTCTACCAGAACGGCGCCTATACGCTCTACACGATCTACGCCAGCAGCGAGCCCGACACGATCGGCACCGGCATCACGAGCGGCTGCGTCGGCCTGCTCAGCCAGGACATGATCCATCTCTATGCACGCACGCCGGTCAAGACCAAGGTGGTCGTCCTGCCCGCTTAGAGTGTCTTCCGCCGAAGCGGTCGCCGGTTCGGTGCGAGAAAATGCGACCCCACAAAGAGATAGAGCCTTCTTGCGTGATCCGATGATCATGGAAAATGCTCTAGCCGGCTCTTCCTGAAGCGCCTTTCGGCTCGGGTGCGATCGGCGGCACGGTTTCGCGCCGGCCGAGAACCGGAGCCGGCCCGATGATGGGAAGCCTTGCCGCGATCAGGATCGGATGACGGGAGGGCGCGGACCATGTCGGAGCAATCGCCGACCCCGTTCATCCTGAACCGCCTCGATCTCAAGACCCTGCGCCTGTTC
>CAZZZJ010000055.1:0-6123 GCA_964658355.1 Beijerinckiaceae bacterium | reverse complement strand
ATCGCCGACCCCGTTCATCCTGAACCGCCTCGATCTCAAGACCCTGCGCCTGTTCGCGGCGGTCTGCGAGGAGGGGACGCTCAACGGCGCCGCGCGCCGCGCCGCCATCGCGCCCTCCGCCGTCAGCAAGCGGCTCGCGGAACTGGAACGCGCGCTCTGCTGCGACCTGTTCATCCGCGAGGTGCGCGGAATGCGCCCGACGCCCGCCGGGGAGACGCTGCTGCACCACACCCGACGGATCCTGGGTTCCGCCGAGCAGATCGCCCTCGAACTCGCCGAGCATGCGCGCGGCATGCGCGGCTTCGTGCGCGTGCTGGCGAACCTCTCGGCGATCGTGCAGTTCCTGCCGGAGGACCTGCAGGCGTTCCTGGCGGCCCAAGCCGGCATCGGGGTCGATCTGGAGGAGCGGCCTAGCGGCGGGGTGGTGGCGGGCGTCGAGGAGGGGGCTGCCGATCTCGGCATCTGCGCCGGCAGCACCGACCCGCGCTCGCTGGTCGCCTACCCGTATCGCAGCGACCACCTCGTCCTGGTGGTGCCGGCCATTCATCCGCTGGCCGGCCGGGACGCGATCGCCTTCGCCGACACCCTCGAGCACGACCATGTCGGCCTGCACCGGGAGAGCTCGATCTACGGGACGCTCCGCGACGAGGCGCGGCGCCTCGGACGGCCACTGCGCCTGCGCGTCCACGTGCCGAGCTTCGACGCGATCTGTCGGATGGCGCAGGCCGGAATGGGGCTCGGCGTCGTCCCCGAGCGGGTCCATGCGCTGCTCGGTCCGCAGATGCACGTCGTGGCCGTGCCGCTCACCGACCCGTGGGCGCGGCGGACGCTGAACCTCGTCGTCCGGCCGGGCGCACAATCGCCGGCGGCCGCCCTCCTGTTCGATCACCTGCGCCTGGCGGTTCATGATCGGAAGCCGGAATAGCGTTCTCTCCCGGAGAACGCAGGGTGGCGCATCGCGCTTGGACAGCAGGGTCTCGATACAATACCGGTTCGTCCAAAGACAATGGAGGGAACGGTCATGGCAAGCACGAGCCAAGCTTCGGCCAAGGGTCCGCTCGATGGAATTCGGGTTCTCGAACTCGGGCAGCTGATCGCCGCACCGTTCGCGACCAAGATCCTGGCCGAGTTCGGCGCTGAGGTGATCAAGGTGGAGCCTCCGAAGGACGGCGACCCCCTCCGCAGGTGGCGCAAGATGCACGAGGGCACCTCGCTCTGGTGGTACTTGCAGTCGCGCAACAAGAAGTCGATCGCCATCAACCTGAAGTCGGCCGACGGGCTCGCGGTGGTCAAGGACCTCGTCCGCAGCGCCGATGTGGTGGTCGAGAATTTCCGGCCCGGCGGCCTGGAGAAGCTCGGCCTCGGCTGGGACGTGCTCTCGGAGCTGAACCCCAAGCTCGTGATGGTCCGCATCTCCGGTTACGGCCAGACCGGCCCCTACCGCGACCGGCCGGGCTTCGGCGCGATCGGCGAGTCGATGGGCGGCATCCGCTTCACCACCGGCAGCCCGGACAGCCCGCCCGCCCGCGTCGGCGTCAGCATCGGCGACACCCTGGCTTCGCTCCACGGGGTGATCGGCGCGCTGATGGCGCTGCTGCACGTGAAGACCGCGGGCGGCCAGGGCCAGGTCATCGACGTGTCGCTCGTGGAGAGCGTGTTCAACGTCATGGAGAGCCTGGTGCCGGAATACGACCTGCTGGGCGAGGTCCGCACCCGCACCGGCGGGGCGCTGCCGGGCATCACCCCCTCCAACACCTACCCGACCGGCGACGACGGTTTCGTCGTCATCGCCGGCAACTCCGACCCGATCTACCGCCGCCTGATGAACGTCGTCGGCCGGCCCGACCTCGCCGACGATCCGGCGTTGCGCAGCAACGACGGCCGTTCGAAGGTCGCCGACATGCTCGACGGCGTGATCGGAGACTGGACGCGGGCGCGAACGGTGGACGAAGCGCTCGCGGCGCTCGACGCGGCGGAGGTGCCGGCCGGCCGGATCTACTCGGTGGCCGACATCGTCGCCGACCCGCACTACGTCGCCCGCGACATGATCCTCGATGCGGAATTGCCCGGCGGCACGCGGGTGAAGATGCCCGGCATCGTGCCCAAGCTCTCCGGCACCCCCGGCGCGGTGCGCTGGCAGGGTCCCGCCCTCGGCGCCCACACCGATTCCGTGCTCGCGGATCTCGGCCGCGATGCGGAGACCATCGAACGCCTGCGCCGAGAGGGAGCCGTGCAATGACCGGGACCGCCATGCTGATCCAGGAAGTCGCCACCCGCGACGGGTTCCAGATCGAGCCCGTCTACGTCGAGACCGCCGAGAAGATCGCCCTGATCGACGCGCTCTCGGCCACGGGCTTCTCGCGCATCGAGGTCTCGTCCTTCGTCTCGCCGAAGGCCGTGCCGGCGCTCCGCGACGCCGCCGAGGTCTTCGCCGGAATCGCGCGCCGGCCCGGCACCGTCTACGTCGCCCTGGTGCCGAACCCGAAGGGCGCCGAGCGGGCGCTGGCGGCCCGCGTCGACGAGATCAACCTCGTCGCCTCGGTGAGCGAGACGCACAACCGCGCCAACATGGGCATGAGCCCGGCCGCCTCGATCGAGGGCTTCGCCCGGATCATGGAAACGGTGCGCGGGGCCGAGGTCTCGACCAATGCCACGGTGGCCACCGCCTTCGGGTGCCCGTTCGAGGGCGCGCAACCGGAGGACCGGGTGATCGCCCAGGTCGAGCGCTACCGGGCGCTCGGCATCGCCGGCGTGACGCTGGCCGACACCACCGGCATGGCCAATCCCATGCAGGTCGAGCGGCTTGTGGCCCGAGCGCTCGCCGTCGTCCCGGCCGAGCGGCTGACCCTGCACTTCCACAACACCCGCGGCCTCGGGCTCGCCAACGTGCTCGCCGCCTATCGCGCCGGCGCGCGCCGGTTCGACGCGGCGCTCGGCGGCCTCGGCGGCTGCCCGTTCGCGCCGGGCGCCACGGGCAACATCTGCACCGAGGACCTCGTCAGCATGGCCCACGAGATGGGCATCGCGACGGGCCTCGACCTCGAGGCCCTGATCGGCCTCGCCCGCGGCCTGCCGCGCCTCGTCGGCCACGACGTGCCGGGCCAAGTCGCCAAGGCCGGGCGCCCCTGCGACCTGCACCCGGTCCCGCAGGCGGCTTAGGCCGCGGAACCTGCAACCGGCAGCGTAAGCCGCCGAAACCTCGATCCGTGCCGGAAGCTCCCGCAGAAGGCGGCTCCGCCGGGTTCGCGTGCACCCAGCCCGCGGTCGTCCACGACCGGTCGGAAGGGGCGCGCATGCCGCCCCGTTCCAGGAGGAAACCATGACCGCCGCCACGACCGGCCCGCTCGCGGGCACCGACGACATCACCGAGAGCAGCGTCGTGCGCAAGGCCGCGTGGCGGCTGATGCCGCTGATCATGGTCTGCTACATGTTCGCGTTCTTCGACCGGATCAACATCAGTTTCGCCAAGTTCCAGCTCCAGAGCGACCTCGGCTTCAGCAACGTCGCCTACGGGCTCGGGGCGAGCATGTTCGTCGTCGGCTACGTGATCTTCGAGGTGCCGTCGAACCTGTTCCTCTACCGGGTCGGCGCGCGGCGCTGGATCGCCCGGATCATGATCTCCTGGGGCATCGCCACGTCGCTGATGATCCTCATAGGCAACGAGTGGCACTTCTACGTGCTGCGCTTCATCATCGGCGCGATGGAGGCCGGCTTCGCGCCAGGCATCCTGTACTACCTGACCCTGTGGTTCCCGGCCTCGTTCCGCGGCCGGGTGACCTCGTTCATGTTCGTCGCCTCGGCCTTCTCCGGAATCTTCGGGGCACCGATCGCGGGCCTGATCCTCGGCGGCCTCAACGGCGTGGCGGGCTTCGCCGGCTGGCAGTGGCTTTTCCTGGCCGGCGGCCTGCCCTGCCTCGTCCTCGGCGTGCTGGTGTTCCTGCGCCTCGACGACCGGATCGCGGATGCGCGCTGGCTGACGCAGCCCGAGAAGGACCTGCTGTCCTCGAAGATCGCCCACCACAACCGCGACATCGGCGACCACTCCCTCTGGGGTGCGATCAAGCAGCCGGGCTTCCTCCTCATCGCGCTCGTCTACTTCCTGCTCCAGGTCGGCTCCTATGGCTTGAACTTCTGGGGGCCGGACCTGATCAAGACCGCCACCGGCGGCACCGCGGCCTCGGTCGGCTTCCTCACGGCGATCCCCTACATCTGCGGCGCGATCAGCATGATCGTGATCGGGCGCCTGTCCGATGCCTCCGGCGACCGACCGAAATTCGTGGCGGGCCTCGCGGTCGCGGCGGCGTTCGGCTTCTTCGCCGCCGGCCTGTTCGACAAGCAGATCGTGCCGCTGATGATCGCCCTGGCGCTGGTCGGGGCCGGCATCGTCGCCTCGATCCCTACCTTCTGGACGCTTCCGGCCAAGCTCGTCACGGGCGTGGGCGCGGCCGGGGGCATCGCGCTGATCAACACGCTCGGCCAATTCGGCGGCATCGTCAGCCCGGTCGCGGTCGGATGGGTGAAGGACCTGACCGGCTCCACCACGCCCGCGCTCTACGGCATCGGCGCCCTCTGCCTGGTTGCGGCCGGACTGCTGATCTTCGCCTCCCCAGCCAGCCTGCGCCGCAACGACCGCAACCCGTGATCGGGACAGGGTTCGGCGGGGAGCGGATCCAGCCTGCGCTGTCCGGGCGAGCCCGTTCCGCCCCTGGTTCGCGACGCCGGCGACCGGGCCTGCTTTGACGGAAGGCAGGTGCGCGAGATGCGACCTGCCCGCCCTCACACGGCCCGCAGGTTGCGGATCGGTCGCTCCGGCGCCAGGGCCAGGGCCGCGTTGGCGATGCCGTGGGCATCGAGGCCGTAATGCCGGTACAGGTCGGCAACGGTTCCGGTCTGGCCGAAGCGCTCGACCCCGAGCGCCCGGGTGCGGTGGCCCCGCACGGCGCCGAGCCAGCCGAGCGTGGCCGGGTGCCCGTCGATCACCGTGACGAGCCTGCAATGCGGCGGCAGGCCGGCGAGCAGCCTCTCGACATGGCTTTCGGCCGCGCGGTCGCCGCCCTCCCGGGCACGCTGCGCCGCCGTCCAGCCGGCATGGAGCCGGTCGGCGGAGGTGATGGCGAGGAGCCCGATATCGCGCCGGTCCTCGGCCATCAGGCCCACCGCCTCGATCGCCTCGGGCGCGACGGCGCCGGTATAGGCGACCACGATCTCGGCGTTGGGACCGGGCTCGCGCAGCCAGTAGGCGCCGGCCACGACGGCGTCCGACAGGGCCGGCGACATCGCGCGCTGCGGTTGGGCGATGCTGCGCGTCGAGAGGCGAAGGTAGACCGAGCCGCCCTCCGGGCCCTCGACCTGCACGTGGTCGAGGGCATGCGCCATCAGCACGGACAATTCGTCGACGAAAGCCGGCTCGAAGCTCGACAGCCCGTCCTGCGCCAGCCCGATCAGCGGCGTGCCGATCGACTGGTGCGCCCCGCCCTCGGGGGCGAGCGTCACGCCCGAAGGCGTCGCCGCGATGATGAAGCGGGCATCCTGGTAGCAGGCGTAGTTGAGGGCATCCAACCCGCGGCTGATGAACGGATCGTAGAGGGTGCCGATCGGGATCAGCCGCTCGCCGAACAGCTTGTGCGACAGGCCGAGGCCCGAGAGCAGGAGGAACAGGTTCATCTCGGCGATGCCGAGCTCGATGTGCTGGCCCTTGGCCGAGAAATCCCAAGTGAAGGTCGAGGGGATGCGCTCAGCCTTGAACAGGTCGCGCAGCTCCTCGCGGGCGAACAGTCCGCGCCGGTTCACCCAGCCGCCGAGATTGGTCGAGACGGTGACGTCGGGCGAGGTGGTGACGATGCGCTCGGCGATCGGCGCGTCGGAGCGCGCCAGCTCGTTGAGGATCAGGCCGAAGCCGGCTTGCGTCGACTGCATCGGCTGGCGCGGGCACGGGAAGTCCGCCGGCACCGGCAGACGGGGGGCCTCACGCAGCCGCGGTCCGCCGGCGAAGAACGGTGCCGCGTCGATGAAGCGGCGCAGGTCTTCCGCGGGCAGGCCCAGTCCCTCGAACGGCTCCCATTCGCGGCCCTCGCGCACGCCCATGCTGTCCCGCAGCAGGGCGGTCTGGGCCGGCGTGAGCAG
>CAZZZJ010000054.1:0-12763 GCA_964658355.1 Beijerinckiaceae bacterium | reverse complement strand
GCCGGGAACTGCAGGTAGGACATCTGCACCTGGATCACCTTGCCGACCGAGGCGATCTGCTGGCCGCCCATCACGCCGACCGTCACGAAGTCGCCCATCACCATGGTCAGCACGAAGATCGCGCCGATGGCGATGCCCGGCTTGCACAGCGGAACGATCACGCTCCACAGGGTCTGCCACCCCGTGGCGCCGGCATCGTAGGCCGCCTCGATCAGCGACCGGTCGATCCGCGCCATGCTGTTGAAGATCGGGACGATCATGAAGACCGTGTAGAGATGCACGAAGGCCAGCGTCACCGAGAAGTCCGAATACAACAGTCCCTCGATCGGACCCTTGGTGATCCCGAGTCCCATGAGCGTGTCGTTGACGAGGCCGTTGCGCCCCAGCAGCGGGATCCACGAGATCATGCGGATCACGTTCGACGTCCAGAACGGGATCGTGCACAGGAGGAACAGGCCCATCTGCACCGTGCGCGAGCGGACGTGGAAGGCGAGGAAATAGGCGACGGGAAAGCCGACCAGGAGCGTGAGGCTCAGCGTCAGGGCGCAGAACTTCAAGGTCGAGAGGTAGGTCCGGACCGTGGTGCAGGGATCGGCGATGGTTCCGCAGCCCTCGAACACGTCGCGGTAGTTCTGCAGGGTGAAGGCCGGGATGATCTCGTATTCGTTGTACTCCCAGAAGCTGACCGTCAGCGTCAGCAGAAGGGGGATCGCGAGGAAGACCAGGAACACCAAGGCCATCGGTGCGGCCTGGAGATAGGGGAGGCGGCTGCGCGCCGATGTCGAGGCCGGAGCGGCTTTCGCCTGGTCTGCCGGAACGTCGGCGAGCGTGGGAAGCGCGACGTCCGTCATCGCGAGACCTCCGGGCGATGGAGCGTGCGTATCTCCCTCGCCTTGAAGCGGGGGCGGGTACCCCGCGCAGCAGGGCGGAAGAGGGGAGCGCGCTGACCGGACACGGCGCTCCCCTCTCCCGACCCTGTCCGACGCGATGCCCGCCCTCCTCCGCAGGGGGGGGAGGTCAGTGGCGTCGCCGACGTGGCAGACACCCGCGTCACGCCGCGATGAACTCGTTCCACTTGCGGACCATGTAGGTGTTCTCGTCCATCACCGCGTTCCAGCAGGCGACCGCGCCCATGCGGGTCTCGAACGAGCCGCCGTCACGGGTGGCGCCAGCCTTTTCCAGAAGGCCGCCATCCGGCCCGTGGATGTCCTTCTCGGCGGGCTTTCCCTCCATCCAGTAGGCCCACTCGTAGGGCTCCATCTGGGTCTTGGCGGTCTCCGGCACCGCGGAATAATAGCCTTGCCGGTTGAGGTGGGCGCCGGCCCAGCCGGAGAGGAACCAGTTGACGAAGTCGTAGGCCGCATCGAGCTTGCGCCCGGTCAGTGTCTTCGGCAGCCCGAATCCGGTGGCCCAGGCGCGATAGCCTTCCTTCAAGGGCTGGTAGGTGCAGGCGACGCCTTGCGTGCGCACCTTGGTGACGGCGGGCGACCACATCGACTGGATCACCGTCTCGCCCGACGCCATCAAGTTCACGGATTCGTTGAAGTCTTGCCAGAAGGCGCGGAACTGGCCGGCGCGCTTGGCCTCGATCAGCAGCTTGATCGTGCGGTCGATCTCCGCCTTCGTCATGTTGCCCTTGTCGGCGTAGGTGTAGTCGCCGGTCGCCTCCACCACCATCGCCGCATCCATGATGCCGATGGAGGGGATGTTGAGGATCGAGGCGCGTCCCTTGAACTCGGGGTTCAACAGTTCCGTCCAGCTGGTGATCGGGCGCTTGATCAGGTCGGGGCGGATGCCGAGGGTGTCGGCGTTGTAGGTCGTCGGGATCAGGGTGATCCACTCGGTCGGCGACGATGCGAAGGTCTTGGCCGTCTGGCCTTCGAGGTAGAACACCTTCTTCGGCGCGGTGCCCTGGTCGCCGATCGCCTTGCCGGCGATCTCGCCCCTGGTGAAGATCGGGGTGATCTTGTCCGCGTTCTTGATCCGGCGCGCATCCATGCCGAGGATGTTGCCCGACGGGACGATCTTCTTCAGGCTGAAGAACTCGGTGTCGATGAGATCGAAGGAATTCGGCTGCGTCACCGCCCGCTTGGTGACCTCGTCGGTGACGACCGGGATGTACTCGATCGTGATGCCGAGATCCTCCTTCACCTTCCGGGCGATGTCGCCGGACTGGTTCACGGCGGTGCCGAGGTAGCGCAGCGTCACCGGTTCCGCGGCGTGGACGGCGGGGAACCCGGTGATCGGCCCGGCCGCGAGCGCCGTGCCGGCACCCTGGAGCAGCGTGCGCCGCGTGAACTTGATGCCGTTGGTCATCCTGGTCTCTTCCCTTTCGTGATGGCCGGCCGCGTCAGGCGTCGAGGCGGTGCGCGGCGGCCTGGTCCCAGCCGAGCGCGACGCGGTCGCCCGGCACCAGCGGACGGCGCGCGAAGGTCGCGTCGTCCACGATCGCGCTCAGCTCGCCCGGCTCGGCCAGGCCGTCCGCGTCGAGCGCCACCTGAACGCTCGCCCCCTGATATTCCACGGCGACGACGCGGGCCTGTACCGCGCCGTCGCCGGCCTCCGACCCGAGCCGCATCCGGTCGGCCCGCACCGCGACCTTGCCCTCGGGCAGGGCGATGACGTTGTGGCCGCCGATGAAGCGGGCGACGAAGGCGGAGGCGGGGCGATCGAACACGGTGCGCGGGTCGCCGGCCTGTTCGATCCTGCCGCCGTTCATCACCACCACGAGGTCGGAGAGCGCCATCGCCTCCTCCTGGCTGTGGGTGACGTGGATGAAGGTGAGGCCGAGCTCGGCCTGAATGCGCTTCAGCTCGACCCGCATCCGTACCCGTAGGAACGGGTCGAGCGCGGAAAGCGGCTCGTCGAGGAGAAGAACCTTCGGCCCGGTGACGAGCGCGCGGGCCAGCGCCACGCGCTGCTGCTGCCCGCCGGACAGCTGCGCCGGCAGCCGCTCGGCGAGGTGGCCCATCTGCACGAGGTCGAGCATCGCGTCGGCCTTCGTACGGCGCTCCGACTTGCCGATGCCGCGCATCCGCAGCGAGAACGCGACGTTGTCCCGGCAGGTCAGGTGCGGGAACAGCGCGTAGTTCTGGAACATCATCGCGGTGCCGCGCTCCGAGGGCGGTGCGTTCCCCACGGCGCGCGGGCCGATCACCACCTCACCGGAGCTGACGGCCTCGTGGCCGCCGATCATCCGCAGCGTCGTGGTCTTGCCGCAGCCCGAGGGTCCGAGCAGGCAGCAATAGCCGCCTGACGGTATCTTCAGGTCGATCGCATCGACGGCGAGCGTCGCGCCGTAGCGCTTGGTCAGCCCGATCAGCTCGACGTTCATGCGGATCCTTCGGCCGGGACATCCTCGTTCGAAACCGGGGAGCAAGCCGCGGGCCATCGTGCGGGAGACCGGCCGCGCGAGACGACTTGGGGCGAGACGACTCGGGAGCCGAGCTGCTAGGCTGCGGCATCAAGCGAGGGGGAGGGGACGGTGACCATCACGCTCCATGCCTTCGGGCCCCATTTCGGCCTGCCCGATGCCAGCCCCTTCGTGATGAAGGCCGACCTCCTGCTCAAGATGTCGGGCCTGCCTTACGCGACCCGATGCGGAGACCTGCGGAGATCGCCCAAGGGCAAGCTGCCGTACCTGAGCGACGGCCATGCCCGGATCGCCGACTCGACCTTCATCCGCCTGCACCTGGAGGATCGCCACGGCATCGATTTCGATGCGGGCTACGGCCCGGCCGCGCGTGCCCTCGGCTGGTCGGTGGAGAAGATGCTCGAGGACCAGGCCTATCAGGCGGTCCTGCAGGCGCGCTGGTTCGACGATGTCAACTTCGCGCGCGGGCCGGCGCAGTTCTTCGCGACGGTCCCGGCACCGTTCCGCCCGATCGTCACGGCGGTGATCCGACGGTCCGTGCGCAAGGGCGCGCGGGCCCACGGGTTCGGCCGGCACAGCCGAGCCGAGGTCGAACGTCTCGGGATCCGGGCGGTCGACGCGGCGGCGGAACTCCTCGGCGACAAGCCCTACCTCCTCGGCGACGCCCTCTCGGGATCGGACGCGACGCTCCACGCCTTCGCCGCGCACCTGCTCTGCCCGGTCTTCGACACGCCGATCCGCACGGCCGGCGAGGCGCATCGCAACCTCGTCGCCTACGTCCGGCGCATGGACGCGATGTTCTATCCGCAGGCGGCCTCGTGAGGGTGTGCTTGTGAAGGCGCTCGGTTCCGTCTAACCCTCGCTGCCCCGAACACCCTGGATGCGAGACGGCCGGCGACGGCGCGTCGGTCAGCGGCCACCGCCCGCGCGGTGGGCCCGCCGGAGTCCCACGAATCCCATGGTCAGCCACCGCAAGGACGCGCCCGCGTCCACGAAAACGCCCGGCGCCCGCGTCCTCGTGGTCGAGGCACGCTACTACGACGGCCTCGCCGACGACCTGCTCGCCGGCGCGCTCGGCGCCATCGCCGCGGCGGAGGCGGTGGCGACCATCGTGACGGTGCCGGGAGCCCTGGAGATCCCCGCGACGGTGGCGATCCTGGTCGAGACCGCTGCGCAGGGCGGCACGCCCTACGATGCGGTCGTGGCCCTCGGCTGCGTCATCCGCGGCGAGACCGGGCACTACGACATCGTTGCTGGCGAGAGCGCGCGCGCCCTGATGGACCTGTCGGTTCACCTGCGCCTGCCGCTCGGCAACGGCATCCTGACGGTGGAGACCGAGGCCCAGGCCCACGCCCGCGCGCGGGTGTCCGAGTTGAACAAGGGCGGCGGCGCGGCCGAGGCGGCACTCGCGGTGCTCGCACTCAAGCGCGCGGCCACGGGTGCCTGAGATTCTAGGGTGCCTGAGATCATGAGAGCCTGTTCGCCATGACCAAGATCAACCCGCGCAGCGGCGCACGCCTCTCGGTCGTGCAGGCGCTCTACGACATGGAGATCTCCGGCAAGGGCGTGCTCGATGCGCTCGCCGAGTTCGAGACCTTCTGGCTCGGCAAGGAGATCGACGGCGTGGTGCATCCGCCGGCCGAGCCGGCCTTCTTCCGCGACCTGCTGCGCGGCGTCGTGGAGGAGCAGCGCACGATCGATCCGCAGATCGACCAGGCGTTGAGCCAGGGCTGGCCGCTGAAGCGCATCGAGGTCGTGCTGCGCGCCATCCTCCGCGCTGGCACCTACGAGCTGATGTTCCGCCGCGACGTGCCGGCCCGCGCCGCGATCTCGGAATACGTCGACGTGGCCCACAGCTTCTACACCGGCGACGAGCCGGGCATGGTCAACGCCGTGCTCGACAAGGTCGCGCGCCAGACCCGCGCGGCGGAACTGGCCGGCGCCAAGCAAGGGTGAGCGAAGGGGCAACGGTGAGCGCGCCGCGCCCCAGCGAGGAAGCGTTGATTGCGCGCTTCTTCGCGCCGCTCGCCGGCCCGGGTGCCGACGGCCTGCGCGACGATGCGGCCAGCCTCGCGCCGAGCCCCGGCCACGATCTGGTTCTCACCGCGGACGCGATCGTCTCCGGCATCCACTACTTCGCCGACGATCCGCCGGCGTCGATCGCCCGCAAGGCGCTCGGTGTGAACCTGTCCGACTTGGCCGCGAAGGGCGCCGTGCCGCGCGGATTCCTGCTCACCCTGGCCTTGCCCGGCGACTGGACCGAGGCTTGGCTCGCTTCATTCGCCGAGGGACTCGGGCGCGCGAGCCGTGCGGCCGGTTGCCCGCTTCTCGGCGGCGATACGGTGAAGTCCGGCGGTCCGCCGTTGATCGGCATCACCGCGATCGGCGAGGTTCCCGCCGGCCGTATCGTGCGCCGCACCACCGCGCGGGTCGGGGACGTGATCTGCGTCAGCGGCACCATCGGCGACGCGGCGCTGGGCCTTCGGATGCGCCTGGACCCCGACGCAGACTGGGTGCAGGCGCTGGATACCGCTTCGCGCGACCATCTCGCCGACCGCTACCTGCATCCGCAGCCGCGGCTGGCTCTGGCCGGCGCGATCCAGCGTTTCGCGACGGCCGCGATGGACGTGTCCGACGGGCTCGCGGGCGACCTCGCCAAGATGACGACCGGGGCCGGGGTGACGGCCGCGATCGACGCCGCGACCGTGCCGCTGTCGTCCGCCGCCTCCCAAGCCATCGGTCGCCGGCCGGACATGTTCGATGTCGCCGTCACCGGCGGCGACGACTACGAGATCCTCTGCGCCGTGGCACCCGGCGACTGCGACGCGTTCCGTGCGGCCGGAGCTCTCGCGGGCGTGCCGGTCACGGTGGTCGGCACCGTGGTCTCAGGCAAGGGACCGCCCACCTTTCGGGGGCGCGACGGCACCGCGCAGGTATTCGCAGCGGGCGCGTTCAGCCATTTCTGAGACCGTTTCCGAGACCATCCGGGTCTGGGCCGGCGCGATGTGTGTCACGCCTTCGGGGGCCCGACCGAGTTGGCGCCGCACGTCGTCGATCAGGTTCGTCGCAACGATCGGAGCCCAGCGAGCGAGATCGGCATGCGGAATCGCAACCGCGCTCAGCCGTGACTGGTCTTGCCATGTCGGTACCGAGAGCGCGCGCTGCAGCACGTGAAGCAGCGCGCCTTGGACGGCCGGCGGTTGCATGCTGACGCGCTCGGCTACGAGGAACTGCACGGCGTTCGTCAGGACGTCGATGGACGCCGCAAGCTTAGCCACCTGATCGCTGCTCATCGCGCTACGCTTCCTCCAAAATGCAACCCAAAGTAGTGCTCGGCATGGTTAATGCCGCGTTAACGCGTCGACCTGTGATTGACGCCTGGTGGAATGCGTCGCGCGCAAGGGCCAGCGCAAATCTTCCGTCGACCGCGACGCACCAATCCGAATTCTGAATTCGACGGCTCGTGCTGCGCTGCAGCAAGATTTCGTGGCTCAGGCAGAAAGTCGCGTTTGCGCTCGACCGCGAAGTTTGGCAATCAAGTCCCGCACGTCTGGGAAGGAATGCCGAATCCGAGCCGTTCGTCCGGGCCCCAGAGGCCAAGCTCGACAATAACCAAGCCGACGCCAGGCATCGAAAGAACAAGGGACGGGTGCATGACCGCTTTGCTGCTGATCATCCTGGGCGGGCTGTGTGCCGTCGCCTATGGGGTCGTGACGATCAATGACGTGATGAAACGCGACGCCGGCACCCAGCGCATGCAGGAGATCGCGGGCGCGATCGCCGAGGGCGCGCAGGCCTACCTCAAGCGCCAATACGCCACCATCGGTCTCGTCGGCATCGTGCTGTTCGCGGCGCTCGCTTTCTTCCTCGGGATCAAGGTCGCGATCGGCTTCCTGATCGGCGCCGTCCTGTCCGGAGCCGCGGGCTTCATCGGCATGAACGTCTCGGTACGCGCCAACGTCCGCACCGCCCAGGCCGCCTCGACTTCGCTCGGCGGTGGTCTCGAAGTCGCGTTCAAGTCGGGTGCCGTCACCGGCATGCTGGTCGCCGGTCTCGCCCTGCTCGGCGTCGCCCTCTACTACCTTTACCTGACCCGCGGGGCCGGCCTCGCCCCGGCCAGCCGCGAGGTCATCGACGCGCTGGTGGCGCTCGGCTTCGGCGCCTCGCTGATCTCGATCTTCGCGCGCCTCGGCGGCGGCATCTTCACCAAGGGCGCCGATGTCGGCGGCGACCTCGTCGGCAAGGTCGAGGCCGGGATTCCCGAGGACGACCCGCGCAACCCGGCCACCATCGCCGACAACGTCGGCGACAACGTCGGCGATTGCGCCGGCATGGCCGCGGACCTGTTCGAGACCTATGCCGTGACCGTCGTCGCCACGATGGTGCTCGCGGCGATCTTCTTCGGCGGTCAGGTCGACGTCGCGGGGCGCAACGTGCTCGAGGCGATGATGATCTATCCGCTCGCCATCGGCTCGTCGTGCATCCTGACGTCGATCGCCGGGACCTACGCCGTGCGGCTCGGGGCCAACCAGTCGATCATGGGCGCGTTGTACAAGGGGCTGATCACCGCGGGCGTGCTCTCCGTCGTCGCGATCGCCGCTGTGAACTTCGCCCTGTTCGGCGGGTTCTCCACGAGCTTCACGACCTCAACCGGCGTCAGCTTCACCTCCGGCGGATTGTTGGGCTGCGCGGTGATCGGCCTCGTGATCACCGCGCTGATCGTGGTCATCACGGAGTATTACACCGGCACCAACTTCCGTCCGGTCAAGTCGATCGCCGACGCCTCCGTCACGGGCCACGGCACCAACGTGATCCAGGGACTGGCGGTCTCGCTCGAATCGACCGCGCTTCCGGCGCTCGTCATCGTCGGCGGCATCATCTCCACCTACGCGCTGGCCGGCCTGTTCGGCATCGCCATCGCCGTCACGGCGATGCTGGCGCTGGCCGGGTTCATCGTCGCGCTCGACGCCTTCGGCCCGGTCACCGACAACGCCGGCGGCATCGCCGAGATGGCGGGGCTGCCCTCCGAGGTCCGGCGGTCGACCGACGCGCTCGACGCCGTCGGCAACACCACCAAGGCCGTCACCAAAGGCTACGCCATCGGCTCGGCGGGCCTGGGCGCGCTGGTGCTGTTTGCGGCCTACACATCCGATCTCGACTACTTCATCGCCAACGCCACCGACACGCAGTACCGGTTCTTCAAGGGCGTCACGGTCGATTTCTCGCTGTCCAATCCCTACGTCGTGGTCGGCCTGCTGCTCGGCGGGCTCATCCCGTTCCTATTCGCCGGCATGGCGATGACGGCGGTGGGCCGCGCGGCCGGCGCCGTGGTCGAGGAGGTTCGGCGCCAGTTTCGCGAGAAGCCGGGCATCATGGCCGGCACCGACCGGCCGGATTACGGGCGCGCCGTCGACATGCTGACGCGGGCGGCGATCCGCGAAATGATCCTGCCCTCTCTGCTGCCGGTGCTGATGCCGATCGTGCTGTTCTTCGCGATCCAACTGGTGGCCGGAAAGTCCCAGGCCTTCGCGACGGTCGGCGCCAGCCTGCTCGGGGTGATCCTCACGGGCCTCTACGTGGCGATCTCGATGACCTCGGGAGGCGGTGCCTGGGACAACGCCAAGAAGTACATCGAGGACGGTCACCACGGCGGCAAAGGTTCGGATGCGCACAAGGCGGCGGTGACCGGAGACACTGTGGGCGACCCGTACAAGGACACCGCCGGCCCGGCCGTGAACCCGGCGATCAAGATCACCAACATCATCGCCCTGCTGCTGCTGGCGGTGCTGGCCCATTTTTGAGGGATCGGACACGCCGGGTCGACGCGGGCCCGCCTTGGACGGGGGCGGCGCGGCATGCGCCTTATCCCGGGCGGCCCGCTTCTTCCGGACCGGCCGGGTGAACGGAGGCGGGCGAGGCCTATCGAAGGGTCGGCGATTCGTCCGCCTGGAGGGGGCGATCCTCATTGCCGGCTCCCCCGACCGTGGCGAGACGTTCCAGATGCGCGAAGACATGCGCGAAAGCGTTCGTCACGGCCTGCTCGAAGGAGCCGTCCGCCTTGCCCATGGCCGCCTGGAGGTCGCCGAGCAGGGCGTGGTGTTTCTCGGTATCGCGCGACATGGCGTTCCTCGTGGCCGAGCGGAGCGCCGGCATGGGAAGGCAAGCTTCCACGCGGGAGCGAGGTTCCGGGCGCGCTCCTCGTCCGCGCTGCGGCGTTTTTGAGCGAAGGAGTTGCCGGCGCGCTCGAAGACGATGCGGCGACGCAAGGGCCGAGAGCATGTCTCGCGATCCGGCGATCACGACGAACGCGTTACGGTGCTGTCCCGATCGCCTCGCAACGGAAGGCGCCGTAATCGCCGCGGGCCAGCCGCTCGGCGAGCGCCGGCATGAACAGAGCCGCCTCCTCGGCGAGGCGCCAGGGCGGGTTGACGACGATCAAACCGTTGCCGGTCAACCGGGTGTCGTCGGGCCGGTCGATCATCAGGTCGAGTCGGAGCGCCGGGCGGGGGAGGGCGCCGTCCAGAACCGCCACCATGCGGTCGACGGCGGCGAGGTTCTTGATCGGGTACCACGCCAGGAACACGCCGGTCGGCCACTTCGCCACCGCCTTGGCCAAGTGCGCGCCGAGACGGTCGATCTCGCCCGGAACCTCGTAGGGCGGGTCGATCAGCACGACTCCGCGGCGCTCGGGCGGCGGGATCATCGCGTTCAGCGCGGTCCAGCCGTCCAGATGCAGCACCTTGGTTCGGGCATGCCCGTTGAAGCGCTCGCGCAGCACGGCGTGGTCTTCCGGATGCAGTTCGACGAACACGCCCTGATCGTCGGCGCGCAGGGCCTCTCGGATCAGCGCCGGGGAGCCGGGATAGGTCGTACCGCCGTGGCGGGCCTGCACGGCCGCGACTGCCGCGCGGTAGGGTGCGAGAAGCTCCTCCACGGCCTGCGGGAACGGATCGTCGAGGCGTCCCCAGCCGTCGACCCACTCGGCGGTCCGCCCGGCCTCGTCGGCCGCGAGGTCGTAGAAGCCCAGTCCCGCATGAGTGTCGATCGCACGGTAGGGCGTCGATTTGAGGCCGAGATGCGTGAGCACGCGCGTCAGCACCAGGTGCTTGAGCACGTCGGCGAAGTTGCCGGCATGAAAGGCGTGGCGATAATTCATGACCGATGGTCAAACCGATCCGGACGTCCGGGTCCAGCGGATCGCGACGAAATCCGTCGCGGAATCAGCGGGCGGCGCCGACGGTCACCTCGGGAGAACGGCAATTGCCGCGCGCCACCTCCGGGCAGGACGCAAAGCCGCGCAGGTCCTTGGTGAAGCAGATCCGTACTTCCTGCAGCTGCCCTCGGGCGCAGGTCACCGCCATCATATCCGGCCGCAGGCCGTTGTTCGCGGTGACGAACTGTCGGGCGATCTCGATCGGAGCCACGCGGCGCTCCGAGCCCGACGCCTTGAGGTCGTCGGGGATCGCCACCGCCAGCCGCGCCGTGCGCACGGCGCTGAAATAGGCCGTCGGGTCGAGGCCGGAGCAGGTGCCGTGCTTGCGCCACTCGTAGCGGGCAAGCCCCTCGCTCGGATAGACCTGACCCGCCACATCCATCGCCTGCGGCGTCGGCGAGCGCTGCACGGCCGAGCAATTCTGCGGGTAGCCGCGGCTGTATTGCGGCCACAGGCCATGCACCACGAAGCCGAGGCTGCGCCCGGCCGCGCATTGGCGGTCGTCGCGCCGTCCGGCGGTCTCGCAGTAGGTCGGGGACCAGGACAGGGCCAGGACGTAGAAGTCGAAGCTGCCGGGGGTGTCGTTGCCGCGGCCGTAGCCGCCGTAATCCTGCGCCTGCGCGCTCACCGTGGCAAGAGCGAACGCCAGGGCGAGGGCGGCGCGTTTCACGGGCGAGCCATACGGCAGGCCGTGGCATAGGCGTAGCTCAGATCGCGGTCGAGGCCGTGGACGCAGAGCTCGACACCCCAGGTCGCGCCGATGATCCCGAGGCTCTCGCGCACGGAATAGTCGACCTTCCGCCGGATGCCGTCGGAGGTGGTGGCGGTGGCGCTGCAGAACCGGCGCGGGATGTAGTCGAGCCCCCAGGGGCGCCACGCGGTCCGCTCGATCGTGTCGTAGGACACGATCGTCAGGGACGAGTTCCAGAACTTCGCCTCCTTCTCGGCGAACTGGTTCGAGACCTTCTCGAGGACGCCCGCATCCTGGCAGGCCGGGATGTTGGCATCGAACGGGAAGGTGTGTTCCTCGGCCGGCTCGATGTCCTCGCGCGCCGACCGCGCGAGGGCCGGCTGGAGGCAGCCGGCGAGGATGAGGCCGACGCTGATGGTGACCGAGAGAGCGTTCGAGCGCATGGCGCAATTCCGCATGGTGATCTTCATGTCTGGACGTTGGCCGGCCCCCGGCCCGAGTCAAGCCGCGAGGCTTGGCGCGATCCGTTTCGGAAGCGGTGTGCGTCCCGGTGGACACAGGTCCGTCCCCGATGAGCGCAACCGCAGGATCTCACTCCGCGACATCGCCTGGATCGAGATCGCGGTAACTGCTCAGCAGGCGAACGAGATCGATGCCGCCGCGCATGGGGCGATAGAACAGGATGTGTCGGCCGACCGGAAAGCTGCGGAGGTCGACCGCGAGTTCGGGGCGCGGACGGCCTGCGAGGGGTCGTTTCGCCAGCATCGATAGGGCCGCCTCGATCCGGTCGAGGACCGCGTCGGCCGCTTTGTCGCTGTCGTCGGCGATGTAAAGCCAGAGTGCGTCAGGTCCTCGCGCGCGGCTGGCCGGCGCTGGATTCTAGCCAACGACGGAGGCGTCGCGCCGTGCACGCGCCTCGGCCTTCAGGGCCGCCATATCGTGCGGCTCGGCCGCCCCGCTTTCAAGGCCAGCGGCGATGTCGCGGCGCAGGGCCTGCAGTTTGGCCGCGCGTATCTGCTCGCGCTCTTCCACGAGCCGAAGTCCGTCTCGCATCACCTCGCTCGCAGACGCGTAGCGACCGCTTGCCACGAGGTCACGGACGAAGCTCTCGTAATGCGCTCCCAATGTATAGCTCGACGGCATCCAGAACCCTCCCGTGGCTTCGAGACTATCACTTTGTGATAGTATCTGCCAGCCGGGTCGGGCGCTCAGTAGATCGGGCCCGAGGACAGTCCGGGCGCCGCGAGCGAAAGCGGCTCCTCGAAGCCTCCGGCGGAGTCTTCCTCAGGAAGCGCCGCGGCGACTCGGGGAGCCGGCCGTGCGGGCAAGGGGCGTGGCGCCGGGACCGCGGCATAGGCCGAAGGTGCCGCCGGCCGGGCGGGCGCACGGGCGACCTGGGTCGGGCTCGCGGCGCGCGACATCGGCGCGGCGCCGTAGGGATCGTCCTCCTCGATATCCACAGGGGCCTGCGGCGGCGCCGGCTGGC
>CAZZZJ010000053.1:11195-12808 GCA_964658355.1 Beijerinckiaceae bacterium | reverse complement strand
TGGTCTCGACCTCGACCGGCGTCCTCGCCAAGCTCCTCGCCCTGCCGACGTTCATCCTGGCCGTCGCCGTCACGCGCCTGATCGCCTTGGCGCTGGAACGCAGGGGATCGTCGCCGCTGCGCCCCTTGCTGGCGCTCGAAGCCGTTGCCCTGATCGCCTTCGCCGTCGCCGGCGCGGCCCTGTCGCCGCTGGGCTCGCCGGACGGCGCAAGGGCGATCGGCGTCGGCATGCTCGGGGTTGCCGCGATGGGTATCCAGAACGGCATCGGGCGTCTCGTGATCGGTCACTTGGCGGCGACGACCGTGATGACCGTGAACGTCACGCAGGCCGTGATCGACGTGACCGACCGCCTGTGCGGGGCGAGGCTCGGCGAACAGGCTAGCACCCGGTTGCGGCGCACGCTGTCCGCCGTCCTGGCGTTCGCGGCGGGCGCACTGGCGGGCGCGTTCGGGGTCGCCGCCCTGTCCTTCTGGTGCGTGCTCGTGCCCGCCTTCCTCCTGATCGGATTGCTCCTCCTCCCCGATCGGCGTCCGAGTTCGTGAACGTCCGCTCGCGGGCGGTGGATCGCCTCCCACAGCCGACCCGTCGCCGACCGTCTCCAAGATCCCGAATGCCAAGATCTCGGACGCAAGATCGCGAACCGAGACGCTTGCGACGCTTCGACGGGACCCGGATGGGGTCGCGCAACGGTGCGGCTTCGCAAGGCGTTTGCCGATCCCGATGGAGCGTGGCCGGACGACGATGCGTTGGGCCGTCGAGAGCCGCGCGAGCGCGGTTGTCCGAATCAGAACCCGTCGCATCAGGAAATCCATGTCCGACACCGCCTCGCCACGTCCCGCGCCTCCGTTCGAGGCCAAGCCGATTCCCTATCCCGGCCGTTCGTCCGAGATGCAGCCGCCGCCGGACCACGGCGAGCACAGCTACGAAGGGTCCGGAAAACTCGCGGGCAAGGTCGCCCTGATCACCGGCGGGGATTCCGGCATCGGCCGCGCCGTGGCGATCGCCTATGCCCGCGAGGGGGCCGACATCGCGCTCGGCTACCTCGACGAGCACGACGACGCGCAGGATACCGCCGCGTGGATCGAGCGAGCCGGCCGACGCGTGCTGCTGCTGCCGGGCGACGTCGCGGATGCAGGCCATTGCGCGGCGCTGGTGGCGAGGACGGTCGCCGAACTCGGCAAGCTCGACGTGATCGTCAACAACGCGGCCGTGCAGGTGCTCGCCGACGACATCGAGTCCATCGCGATCGCCGACTGGGACCGGCAATACGCCGTCAACGTCCACGCCCTGTTCTACATCCTCAAGGCGGCCTCGCCGCACTTGAAGGCCGGCGCCTCGATCATCGTCACGTCCTCGGTCAACGCCAAGAATCCGGTCGAGCAGCAGCTCGCCTATTCCTCGACCAAGGCGGCGCTCTGCAACATGGTGGCGAACCTCGCCCAGATCCTGGGCAAGAAGGGCATCCGCGCCAACGCCGTGCTGCCCGGCCCGATCTGGACGCCGCTGATCCCGGCGACGATGTACACGAGCCAAGTCGAGAGCTTCGGCTCGAAGACGCCCGCCGGGCGCCCCGGTCAGCCGGCCGAGCTCGCCCCGCCCTACGTGATGCTGGC
>CAZZZJ010000053.1:9211-11095 GCA_964658355.1 Beijerinckiaceae bacterium | reverse complement strand
CGCATGGCCCCGACCACCCATCTCGCCCTGATCAACGTCTTCATCGGCGACATCCAGGGGGGCTTGGGACCGTTCCTCGGCACCTGGCTCGCCGAGGCGGGATCGTGGAGCCCGGCCCGCATCGGCCTCGTCACCACGCTCGTCGGCTTCGGCACGCTGGGGCTCTCCGGCCCGTTCGGCGCGCTGGTCGACCGGGTCGGGCGGCCGCGGCTTCTGATCGCCGCCGCCTGCGCGGCGATCCTGGCCGGCACCCTGCTGCTGCTGCCGGCCCGCGCCTTCGCCTTCGTCTTCACGGCGCAGCTGCTGGCGGCGGCCGGCGGCACCCTGCTGCTGCCGGCGGTGACGGCGCTGACCCTCGGCATCGTCGGCAAGGACCGGTTTCCGAGCCAGCAGGGGCGCAACCAGGCCTTCAACCACGTCGGCATCCTGATCGCCGCCGGGGCGATCACGCTGGGCACCGCGCAGCTGGGGCCGTCCGTCGCCTTCTGGGTGCTCGGCCTCATGGCGGTGCTGGCGATCGCCGCCGCCCTGACCACGCCCGCCGACGCCTGGAACCGGCGGCGCGCCGTCGGCTGGAAGGAGGACCGGGACGACGACGAGCCGGAGCGCGCCGGCATCCGCACCGTGCTCGGCGACCGCCGCCTGATGGTGCTGGCGAGCGCGCTGACGCTGTTCAACCTCGGCAGCGGCGGCATGCTCTCGCTGCTCGGCCAGAAGCTCGTCGCCACCGCGGTCGACGCGACCCACTGGATGGCGATCTACGTGATGGTGGCCCAGCTCACGATGGTGCCGGTGGCCCTGTTCGCCGGCTCGCTCGCCGACCGGCGCGGCCGGCGCAAGCTCCTGCTGGTGGCCTTCGCGGTGCTGCCCTTGCGCGCGGCGCTCTCGGCCTTCGTCGACGATCCCACATGGCTGATCGCGGCCGAGATCCTCGACGGCGTGGCCTCGGGCATCGTCGGCGTCGCGGTGCCGGTGGTGGTGGCCGACCTGACCTGGGGATCGGGCCGGACGCAGACGGCGCTCGGCACCGTCAACGCCGTGCAGGGCATCGGCGGCGCGCTCTCGGGCTGGTACGGCGGCCTCGCCTACGGCCTGTTCGGCTGGACGGGCGCGTTCCTGGCGCTCGGCGCGCCCGCGCTCGCGGCGCTCGCCCTGGTGATCTGGTACGACGCAACGCCCGAACCCGGCCGCCGGTCGCGGCGGCGCGAGGCCCGCACGCGCAAAGCCACGACGTAATCCCGGAACCGCGGGATTGCGCGCGGGTTCACGCTCGCGCATCGGGTGGCACGAGACGTGACGCGCAGGCACGCGGTCGCATCGTCCTGCCGCGCCGGCCACCACCTCCCTCGAAACCGCTCTCACCCTACGGAAACGGCCCCATTCCATGCGCGACGACGCCACCGGACGCACCCTCACCGCCCACGAATCGCGCGAGACGCCCTGGCTCAGCGTGGTCCTCGGCTTCGGGCCGATGCTGCCGCTGGTCGCCGGCGCCGCAATCGCCTGGTGGATGCGCGACCAGCCCGGCGACTACCTCGTCGCCCTGGTGACGATCCTCTACGGTGCCGCGATCCTGCTGTTCCTGGCGGGCGTGCGCCGCGGCGTCAGCTTCCGCACCGAGGGCGGCCCGACGGTGGTGCAGATCGCGACGATGTTCGGGCTGTTCGTGCTCGGGCTCGCCGCCCTCGTCACGGTGGTGATGGGCAAGGCGATCCCGGCGCTGGTGCTGCTGATCGTCGGCTACGCGGCCATCGCCGTGCTCGATCCGATCGCGGCGCGGACCGGCGAGGCCCCCCTGTTCTTCGCCCGCCTGCGCCCCCTGCAGATGCCGATCGCCGTGGCGAGCCTCGCCGCGCTGCTGTGGCTGAAGTGGATCTCGCCGTA
>CAZZZJ010000053.1:7467-9111 GCA_964658355.1 Beijerinckiaceae bacterium | reverse complement strand
AAGGCCGAGAAGCCCGGACTGAAGGCCCGCCTGCCGCGCGGCTTCGTCGACCGCCGCGCCGACGAGATCGCCGCGCAGGGCCGGATGCTCGAGACGATCCGGGCGACGTTCGAGCTCTACGGCTTCGAAGCGCTGGAGACGCCCTTCGTCGAGTATACCGAGGCGCTCGGCAAGTTCCTGCCCGATCTCGACCGGCCGAACGAGGGCGTGTTCTCCTTCCAGGACGACGACGAGGCGTGGCTCTCGCTCCGCTACGACCTGACCGCGCCGCTCGCCCGGCACGTGGCCGAGAACTTCGACGCGATCCCCAAGCCCTATCGCAGCTTCCGCAACGGGTTCGTCTTCCGGAACGAGAAGCCGGGACCGGGCCGCTTCCGCCAGTTCATGCAGTTCGATGCCGACATCGTCGGCGCAGCCACCGTCGCCGCCGACGCCGAGGCCTGCATGCTGATGGCCGACACCCTGGATCGGCTGGGCCTGGCCGGCCAGTACGTGATCAAGGTCAACAACCGCAAGGTGCTCGACGGGGTGCTGGCGACGATCGGCCTGGCCGGCGACCAGCATGCCGGGCAGCGTCTCACGGTGCTGCGCGCCATGGACAAGTACGACAAGTTCGGCGCGGACGGCGTGCGCCTGCTGCTCGGCCCCGGCCGAAAGGACGAGTCGGGCGACTTCACCAAGGGCGCGGGCCTCGATTCAGGCCAGACCGAGAAGGTGATCGCGCTGCTGCTCGGCGGCGGCTCGGAGGCGGTGCCGGAGCGCTTCGGCTTCGTCGACGCGCTGCTGTCGGCCTTCGGCGAGAACGAGACCGCGCGGGCCGGCATCGAGGAGCTGCACACCATCGCCAAGCTCGTCGATGCGGCCGGCTACGGCGTCGACCGCATCCGCGTCGATCCCTCGGTGGTGCGCGGCCTCGAATACTACACCGGCCCGGTCTACGAGGCCGAGCTGACCTTCCCCGTCACCAACGAGGACGGGCAGACCGTGCGCTTCGGCTCGGTCGCCGGCGGCGGCCGCTACGACGGACTCGTCGGGCGCTTCCGGTCCGAGCCGGTGCCGGCCACGGGCTTCTCCATCGGCGTGTCGCGGCTGTTCTCGGCGCTGCAGCTCACCGGAAGCCCGCTGGTCCAGGCCGACGCCAAACCCGGCCCGGTGGTGGTGCTGGTGCTCGATCGCGACGAGATCGCCGCCTACCAGACGCTCGTCGCGACCCTGCGGCAGGCGGGCATCCGGGCCGAGCTCTATCTCGGCGGGGCCGGCATGAAGGCGCAGATGAAGTACGCCGACCGCCGCCGCAGCCCGGTGGCGATCATCCAGGGCTCGAACGAGCGGGAAGCCGGCGAGATCCAGGTCAAGGACTTGATCGCCGGTGCCGAGGCCGCCCGCAACATCGCCAGCAACGCCGAGTGGAAGGCCGCGCGGCCCGCGCAGTTCTCCTGCCCGGTGCCCGAGATGGTCGACCGCGTGCGCGCGGTGCTGGCGCAACATTTTCCGGATGCAGCGCAGGAATAGGGGTTCTCTCTCCCCTCTGCAGGGGAAGCCTCAGCGCGGGCAGCCGGCGGCGCGTTCCTGGCTCTGGATCTCGGCGACCTTGGCGCGGTCGCGGGCCGAGAGCGGCACGTCGGCGATGTCGTCGTAGCGGCA
>CAZZZJ010000053.1:0-7367 GCA_964658355.1 Beijerinckiaceae bacterium | reverse complement strand
CGTTCCGGTTGCTACAGAACCGCTCGGCGACGACGGGCAGGATCATGACGCGACCGGAGGCAGGAGAGATGGCGGCGGATGCGTCCGCGCAGGCGCGGCTCTCGGCGCATCTCGCGCAAGGCGGCTACCGCTTCGTGACGCCGCCGGTGCTGCAGCCGGTGGAGCCGTTCCTGGAGCTGTCCGGCGAGGACATCCGCCGGCGCATCTTCGTGACGCAAGGGTCCGACGGGGCCGAGTTGTGCCTGCGGCCGGAATTCACCATCCCGGTCTGCCGCCTCCACCGCGCGCAGGCCGAGGGGCGGACCGCCGATTACAGCTATTGCGGCCCGGTCTTCCGGCTGGCGGCCGACGAGCCGGACGAGTTCCTCCAGGCCGGCATCGAATCGATCGGCCGCACCGACACGCCGGCCGCCGATGCCGAGGTGCTCGGCATCGCGCTCGACGGCCTCGCCCTGTTCGGACACGCGGCGCCGGCCGTGCGGCTCGGCGACATGGGCCTGACGGTGGCGCTGCTCGACGGGCTCGGCGTGCCGCCGGCCGCCAAGCGCCGGACGCTCCGGGCGCTCGCCGCCGGGCGCTCGCTCGACGCGGTCACCAACGCCGCCCAGCCCGAGGACCCGCATGCGGGCCTGCTCGCCGCGATTCAGGGCCAGGATCCGCGGGGCGTGCGCGCCTTCGTGGAGGACGTGCTGGCGATCGCCGGGATCTCGGCCGTGGGCGGCCGCAGCGCCGGCGAGATCGCCGAGCGGTTCCTCGCCAAGGCCTCGGCCCAGGCCAATGGCGGCGCCGGCCTGAACGCCGAGAACCGCGCCGTCGTCGACCGCTACCGCGCGGTCGGCGGCGACCCGGATGCGGCTTCCCGCGACCTGCGGGCGCTCGTCCGCGACGCCAACCTGCGCCACGACGCGCTCGACGCCGCCCTCGACCTGTTCGAGGAGCGCAACGGCTTCATCGCCGCCCGCGGCATGGCGCTGGAGGGTTTTCGCTTCTCCGGCGCCTTCGCGCGCAACCTCGACTACTATACCGGCTTCATCTTCGAGGTGACGGCACCGACGGCCGACCGCGACGGCCCGGTGCTGGTCGGCGGCGGTCGCTACGACGGGCTGCTGACCCATCTCGGCAGCGCGGCCGCGCAGCCGGCCGTCGGCTGCACCTTCTGGGTCGACCGCGTGGCGGGAGCCGGCCGATGAGCGAGACGATGAGCGCCCAGGACCTCCAAGCCGACGCACCCCTGGTCCTGGCCGTCCCGTCCAAGGGGCGGCTGCAGGAGAACGCCTCCGCCTTCTTCGCTCGTGCCGGCCTGCGGCTGGCGCAGGGCTCGGGCGCGCGCGACTATCGCGGCAAGCTCGTCGGCGTGGCCGGCGTCGAGGTGCGCTACCTCTCGGCCTCCGAGATCGCGAGCCAGCTCGCCTCGGGCGCGGCCCATCTCGGCATCACCGGCGAGGATCTGATCCGCGAGACGCTTCCGGACGTTCACGGCCAGGTCGAGCTGCTGACGCCGCTCGGCTTCGGCAACGCCACGGTGGTGGTGGCCGTGCCCCAGGCCTGGATCGACGTGCGCGCCATGGCCGACCTCGACGAGGTCGCCGCCGAGATGCGGGCCCGCCACGGGCGGCGCCTGCGCATCGCCACGAAATACGTCAACCTGACCCGCCGCTTCTTCGCGGAGAAGGGGGTGGTCGACTACCGCATCGTCGAGAGCCTGGGCGCCACCGAGGGCGCGCCGGCCGCGGGTTCGGCCGAGATCGTGGTCGACATCACCACCACCGGCGCGACGCTGTCCGCCAACGCCCTGAAGATCCTCGACGACGGCATCATCCTGCGCTCCGAGGCCAACCTCGTCGCCTCGCTCAACGCGCCCTGGGGCCAGAGCCAGCGCGAGGCGCTCCGCGCCGTGCTCGGCCGGATCGCGGCGGAGGAGCGCGCCCGCACCACCCGCGAGGTCCGCGCCGCGATGCCCGATTCGGGCGCGATCGATCTCGCCGGCATCAGCGGCCTGCACGAGGCCGAGCTGCCCTACGGTGCGCCGCGCGGGCTGGACGGCGAGATCGTGATGCGCTGCCCGGCCGACGCGGTGTTCGACCTCGCCGACAGCCTGGTGCGGGCCGGCGCCAAGGCCGTCACCGTGCGCAAGATCGACTACGCCTTCGCCGCCGAGAACCCGCTGGCGGAGCGGCTCCTGGCGCGGCTCTGAGGCGCGGTCGGGCCGGCCCCGATGGAGCTGAAATGGCTCGAGGACTTCGCGAGCCTCGCGCGCACCGGCAACTTCTCGCGTTCGGCCGAGGAGCGCCACGTCACGCAATCCGCGTTCAGCCGGCGGATCAAGGCGCTCGAGGCCTGGCTCGGGGTCGCGCTCGTCGACCGCAGCACCTACCCGACGACGTTGACCCCCGAGGGCCGCCTGTTCCGCGAGACCGCGGAGGAGGCGATCCGCCTGCTCCAGGCCGGCCGCAGCGACCTGCAGGCGCGCAAGGCACCGCGACACAGCGTGGCGGTGGCGGCGCTCCACACCCTGGCGCTGACCTTCTTCCCGCGCTGGTTCCGCGCCGCCTCCGAGACGGCCGGCCCCCTGGGACGCCCTGTCGGGCATCGGCTGGGAAGCCGCCTGCTGCCCGACGATTTCCACGCCTGCATCCAGGCGCTGGTGGAGGGCGGCTACGATTTCCTGCTGACCTTCCACCATCCGGGCGTCCCGATCCTGCTCGATCCCGCGCTGTTTCCCCATCGCGTCGTCGGCGCCGACGCCCTCGTCGCGGTGCGGAGCCCGACGCTCACCGCGCCCGAGCCGCCCCAGCTCGGCTATCCGCGCGACTCCTTCCTCGGCCGCGTCCTGGCGCAAGAGGGACTGTCCGCGGACGCCGCCCACGTCAACGAGAACGCCATGGCCGAGGCGCTGAAGTTCATGGCTTTGGAAAGCCACGGCGTCGCCTGGCTGCCGAAGAGCCTCGTCCGGCACGAGCTCGCCGCGGGCAGCCTGATCGCCACCGGCACCGAGATCGCCCTGGATATCCGCCTCTACCGCAATGCCGGCCACCGGCGCCCGGCCGTCGAGGCGGTGTGGAACGCCACCGAGAACCATTCCGAACCGGTATAGGCAGCGCCGAGACGGCATTGGACCGCCGCGGCGTCCGTCGCCACGGTTGCCCACGGTTGTTGGGAGATCCGCGATGCTCGGTGTACTCGGTGGGATGGGTCCGATGGCGACCGCGGACTTCCTCGCCAAGCTGGTGCGCGCCACCCCTGCCACGCGCGACCAGGACCATATCCCGACCCTGGTCTGCTCGGCCGCGGACATCCCCGACCGCACGGCGGCGATCCTCGGACACGGCGTAGACCCGTTGCCGGCTATGCAGACCGCTCTACGCCGGCTCGAAGCGGCCGGCGCCACGCGGATCGCGATCCCCTGCAACACCGCGCACCACTGGCACGCCGCGCTCCAGGCCGGCACGGCGATCCCGATCCTCCACATCGTCGACGCCGTGGCCGAGAGCCTGGCTTCGGCGGGCGTGACCGGGACGGTCGGCCTGCTCGCATCGGACGGAACGCTCCTGAGCGGCCTCTACCCGCAGCGCTTCGCCCGCCACGGCCTCGTCTGCCGAATGCCGGATCCCGCGGGGCAGGGCGCCGTCATGGAGGCGATCCGCCGCGTGAAGGCCGGAAACGATCTGAACGGCGGATCCTCCGCCTCCGCCGCGGGCCTCGCCACGCAGGTCGAGACGCTGCTCTCCGCCGGCTGCGCGCGGGTGGTGATGGCCTGCACCGAGATCCCGCTGGCGCTCGCGGACGCCGGCGCGCTGCGGCACCGGCTCGTCGATGCGACGGATGCGCTGGCCCGGGCCTGCGTCGCGGCCTGCACCGGGGTGGTTCCGCTCGCGACGGCGGCGTGACCGGCGGGTCGTGGGCGCCCGGCCGGGCCGCCTACTGCGGCCCCTGCTTGGCGAATTCCGACTGCACCGCGCGCAGCACCTTCAGGCGCGCGTCATAGATCCCCTTCAGGCAGGCGATGTCGGCGGCGCAGGCGCGACGCTCGATCAGCCAGGTCTCCTGGTCGTCGCGGAGCTTGGCGCGGCCGCCCATCGGCAGCACGTCCTTCAGGATCTCGAAGCGGGTCGCCATCTCGACGTCGCGGTCGTTGAGGGCGAGCGTCGTACAGATCGCCTTCTCGTCGGCGGCCTTGGCCGCCTCGCAATCGAAGCTCGCGGCCTGCGCCGGACCTAGGAGCGTCAGTGCGGCCAAAGTCGCGGACAGAATCGCGGCGAGGACGGGCAGGACGAGGCTCGGCTTGGTCATGACGATCCAACGGGGTGCGGCGGCGATCCGTTCGCATCGCACGTCGGCCGGGTAAACCGAACGGAAATCTCGCTTGCGTCGTCCCAAACCGCGATGCGGGATCAGAGCCCGGGCTTCACCACCACCAGGATGACGATCGCGATCATGAGGAGCGTCGGCACCTCGTTGAGCACGCGGTAGAACCTGTGGCCGCGGGTGTTCCGGTCGGCGGCGAAGTCCTTGACCATCCGGGCGAGCCAGGCGTGGATGCCGCTCATCGCCAGCACCAGCACGAACTTCGCCTGCAGCCACGCGGTGACGTAGGCGCCGCTGGTCCAGGCCAGCGTCAGCCCGAGCACCCAGGTGACGATCATCGCCGGATTCATGATCGCCTTGAGCAGGCGCCGCTCCATCACCTTGAACGTCGCCGCCTGCGCCGCCGAGCCGGGACCGGGGTCAAGCGAGGCGTGATAGACGAACAGGCGCGGCAGATAGAGCATCCCGGCCATCCACGCGATCAGCGCGATGACGTGGAACGCCTTGATCCAGGGGTAGAGGTTCTCGAGCACGGGGCGTGTTCCGGATTGGGGGCTCGGGGCGGATCTTCCCTCCCTCCCTTGCGGGGGGAGGGAAGGGAACGTCGCTACGCGCGCGACCCGCCGCCCCGCAGCCGCGCCAGCATCCGCTCCACATGCGCCACCGGCGTCTGCGGGGTGATGCCGTGGCCGAGATTGAAGATGTGCGGCAGGCCTCGGGTCGCGTCGAGCACCGCATCGACCGCCGCGTCCAAAGCCGCGCCGCCCTCGATCAGCGTATCGGGGTGGACGTTGCCCTGCGTCACCGTCGAGGCCGGCACACGGTCGCGCAGGGCCTTGAGGTCGATCGACCAGTCGACGCCGACGGCGTCCGCCCCGGTCTCGGGCACGACGCGGGCATGGCCCTCGAGCCCGGCGCCGCGGCAGAACACGATGATCCGGGCATCCGGCACCTCCTTGCGGATGCCGGCGATCATCCGGGCGATCGGCCGGAACGACCAGCGGCGCAGCGCGTCCTCGGTCTCGCCCTCCTCGTCCGGCAACGCGCTCTCGGCGACGTCGCCGACCGGATCGACCAGACCGGCCGACCCGCCGGGCAGGCCCGGCAGCGTCCCGGCATGCGACTCGAAGATCTGCACCGCGTCGGCGCCGGCCTTCAGCTGGCGGATCAGGTAAGCGGTCTGCACCGTGACGAGCCGGTCGATCAGCGCATCGACCAGCGCCGTGTCGGCCTCGGCGAGGGCACGGGCGGGCGCGAGGTCCGGCGTGCCCCGCCCCCCGATCATGTAGCTCGCCACCGTCCAGGGGGCCCCGCAGAAGCCGAGAAGCGTGGTCTCGGGCGGCAGCTCCGCCCGCAGGCGGCGGACCGTCTCGAAGACCGGTTCGAGATGGGCGAAGATCGCCGGGTCGCCGGGCTCGCGCAGGCGCTCGAACTCCGCCCGGCCGGCGAGCGGATCGAGGCGCGGCCCCTCGCCCTCGACGAAGCGCACGTCCTGCCCGAGGGCGTGCGGGATCACGAGGATGTCGGAGAACAGGATCGAGGCTTCGAAACCGAAGCGGCGGATCGGCTGCAGCGTCACCTCGACGGCGAAATCCGGGCTGTAGCAGAGGTCGAGGAACGAGCCGGCCTCGGCCCGCGTCGCCCGATACTCCGGAAGGTAGCGACCGGCCTGGCGCATCATCCAGGCGGGTGGCGGCGAGATCGCCTCGCCGGCGAGCACCCTGAGGACCTTCCGGTCGGGATCACCCTGCGTCGTCCCCGCCGTAGCCAACCTGTCCTCCAATGCCGCCTCCCGTTCCGCCCTGTCGGGCTTGGTCTTGTCTCGAATGCCGATCTTCCGGTCCCCGTCGAAGCGCGACGAGGCCGTCCCCAGACCGGTCTAATCTAAGAGAAGAGAGATTCTAGGACTCTGTTTTTTCTCTTGGAGGCTGAGTCACGGGATCGCAACCGTGTCCACAGGCTCTCCCGGCCGCAACGCCGTTAAGCAGGCTTTAACGGATTGCCGCTAATGTCTGCGATAGGCCAGTCCCACCAGCGCCTTGCGTGGTCGGACGGCGCCCTTTGCGCGCCTGCGTCCCGGATTCTCCCAGTCGCACGGATTCCGCATGGCCGCGATGACGGCCTGTTGACGCGGGAGTCGATGGATTTCGCGGTCTCCGGCTGGACCGGGCCGGCGGGCCATCCTATCCACACTGATCGACTCCCCCGACGGCCGGCGGTGGATAAGGGGTCGCCCTCACCTCTTCCGCGATCCGAGGAGACCGGATGAGCCGCAGCTACTTCCACCTCCACCTCGTCTCCGATTCCACCGGCGAGACGCTGATCAACGTCGGCCGCGCGGCGGCCGCCCAGTACGAGGGCGTCTCGGCGATCGAGCACGTCTATCCCCTGGTGCGCTCCGGACCGCAGCTCGAGCGGGTGATCTCGGAAATCCAGGCCGCGCCGGGCCTGGTGCTCTACACCCTGGTCGGCGGGGACCTCGGCGAGCGCCTGGAGAGCGCCTGCCGGGAATCGAGCTCGCCCTGCCTCTCGGTGCTGCAGCCGGTGCACAACCTGCTGCAATCCTATCTCGGCACGCAGAAGGCGGCGCGGCCGGGCGCGCAGCACACGCTCAACGCGGAGTACTTCAAGCGCATCGACGCGATGAACTTCACGCTCGCCCACGACGACGGCAACCTGCCCGAGGACCTCGAGGAGGCCGACGTGATCCTGATCGGGGTCAGCCGCACCTCGAAGACGCCGACCGGGATCTACCTCGCCAACCGCGGCCTCAAGACCACCAACCTGCCGCTCGTGCCGGGGATGCCGCTGCCCCCAGCGCTGGAGCGGGTGCGCAAGGCCCTCGTCGTCGGGCTGATCGCGAGCCCTGAGCGCATCGTCCAGATCCGGCAGAACCGCCTGCTCAGCCTCAACGCCGACGATTCCTCGATGTACGTCGACAAGAGTGCGGTCGCCGACGAGATCACCGCCTCCCGCCGCCTGTTCAGCAAGAACCGCTGGCCGACCATCGACGTCACCCGCCGCTCGATCGAGGAGACCGCCGCCTCGATCCTCGACCTCTA
>CAZZZJ010000052.1:3485-12888 GCA_964658355.1 Beijerinckiaceae bacterium | reverse complement strand
CAGTGCGAGGCCGACGGTTTCCGCCGGATCACCTACTTCCTCGACCGGCCCGACGTGATGGCGGTCTACACCACCCGCATCGAGGCGGAGCGCGTGGAAAGCCCGGTGCTGCTCGGCAACGGCAACCTCGTGGAGACCGGCGACGTGCCCGGCACCGGCCGGCACTTCGCCGTGTGGCACGACCCGCACCCGAAACCCGCCTACCTGTTCGCCCTGGTCGGCGGGACGCTCGACCGGGTGGCGCAGGACTTCACGACGATGGAGGGCCGGGCCGTTTCGGTCGGCGTCTACGTCGAGCCGGGCAAGGGGTCCCGCGCCGCCTACGCACTCGATGCGGTGATCCGCTCGATGGCGTGGGACGAGGCGACGTTCGGGCGCGCCTACGACCTCGACGTGTTCAACGTCGTCGCCGTATCGGACTTCAACATGGGCGCGATGGAGAATAAGGGCCTCAACCTGTTCAACGACAAGTACGTTCTCGCCTCGCCCGAGACCGCCACCGACGGCGACCACGCCGCGATCGAGCGCATCATCGCGCACGAGTACTTCCACAACTGGTCGGGCAACCGCGTCACCTGCCGCGACTGGTTCCAGCTCTGCCTCAAGGAAGGCCTGACGGTCTTCCGCGACCAGGAGTTCTGTTCCGACATGCGCTCGCGCGCCGTCCAGCGGATCGGCGAGGTCCGCAATCTGCGTGCCCGGCAGTTTCCCGAGGATGCGGGGCCGCTTCGGCATCCGGTCCGGCCGGGGGCCTACGCCGAGATCAACAACTTCTACACGGCCACCGTCTACGACAAGGGCGCCGAGATCGTGCGGATGTTGCGCGTCCTGATCGGGGCCGACGGCTTCCGTGCCGGCATGGACCGCTACTTCGCCGACAACGACGGCACGGCGGCGACCGTCGAGGACTTCCTGGCGGCCTTCGGCGCCGAGACCGGCCGCGACCTCGCCGCCTTCGCGCGCTGGTACGAGCGCCCCGGAACCCCGGTGCTCGCGGTGAGCCGCGCCTACGACGCCGCCGCGAACCGCTACACCCTGACGTTCCGCCAGAGCCTCGCGGCGGCGGGGCCGCCCCTGGTGATCCCGGTGGCGCTCGGCCTGGTCGGCGCCGCGGGGCCGCTCGCCGGGGCGACCGCGTCGGCGATCGAGGACGGCGTGTTCGTGCTCGATACGGAGACCGCCGCCGTCGTGTTCGAGGCCGTCGCGGAGCCGCCCGTCCCGTCGGTGCTGCGCGGCTTCTCGGCCCCGGTGCGTCTGGAACTCGACCTCACCGATTCCGAGCGCCTCACCCTGCTTCGACACGACACCGACCCGTTCAACCGCTGGCAGGCGGCCCAGGGCAGCGCGATGCGGCTCATCCTCGAACCGCCCGCACAGGGGGCGGCCGAGGCCTTCGCCGATGCGATCGGCGCCTTCCTCGACGGCGAGGCCTTGGCCGACCCCGCCTTCGCCGCCCTGATCCTGACGCTTCCCGGCGAAGGCGAAGCCGCCAACGAGATCGCCGCAGACCTGAACCCAGATGCGATCCACGCGGCCCGCACCGCCCTCCGAGTCGTCCTCGGGACGCGGCTGCGTCCGCGCCTCGACGCGCTGGCGGCGGCCCTGCGGCCCGCCAGCGATACCCCCTACAGCCCGGATGCCGCCTCGGCGGGACGACGCGCCCTCGCCAATGCCTGCCTCGACCTGATCGCCGCCGCCGACCCGGCGGCGGGAACGGACGGCGCGCTCGCGCAGCTCCGCGAGGCCCGCAACATGACCGACCGGCTCGCGGCGCTCGGCGTCATCGCGGCGATCCCGGGCGCGGCCCGCGAGGCGGCCCTCGCGGCGTTCGGCAGGACCTATGCCGACGAACCGCTCGTCCTCGACAAGTGGTTCGCGGTCCAGGCGATGATTCCCGAAGACGGGACGCCGGCGCGGATCGCGGCCCTCGCCGGGCATCCCGCCTTCGCGATGACCAACCCGAACCGGGTCCGGGCGCTGATCGCGAGCTTCGCGCTCGGCAACCCGACCCAATTCGCGCGGACCGACGGGGCCGGGTTCGAGCTGGTCGCCGAGCGGATCGAAGCCCTCGATCGGATCAATCCGCAGCTCGCGGCCCGCCTGCTCACGGCCTTTTCGCCATGGCGCCGGTGGGAAATTTCGCGGCGGGAAAAGGCCGCCGAAATCCTCAACCGGATCAAGGCGATCCCCGCCCTGTCCCGCGACGTGGCCGACATCGTGGGCCGAACGCTCGAAGCCGGTTAACCATCGCTTAACGCTAGCGATTCTCCCCCAAATCCGAGTCTGTAGTCGCGAGCGGGAGTCAAGCGAGGCCGGAAAATTTCCGTGGACAAATCACCCGGGAAAATGGTGAACTGAATTCAGATTCGGGGCCGGCTCGGCCGAACCCGAACGCTTTCATGTCACGAGGTCGACCATGCCGGAGGCGGATTCCGCTTCCTTCTCCGCGCGTGCGGATACGATTCTCGGCATCCATTGGCCGACGCGTGCTCCAGCTGCGCGTTTCGTCCAGGCCGAGACGTGGCTGCGCTACGCGGTTCCGGGTCTGCTCGCGACCTTCCTCGCCTGCCTGGCGGGGCTGACCGTCCTCCACCTTCAAAACCAGCGCGACGAGCTGCTCGCCGTCGCCAGCGCCGACATCGAGACCTTCACCCGTCTGTCCTCGGGCGCGCTCACGGGCCGCGTCGGCAGCGACGAGGCGGCACAGGCGAGCCTGGCGGACCTGTTTCCCGGCGGCTCCCTTCCGGCGGGGCGGCGGGTGCTGCTGATCGCGCGCAGCGACCGGATCGTCGCGGCCCGGCCGCCGCTCTCCCCCAGAATCGAGACCCTGGAGCATGTGCTCGGCGAGACCGAAGCGCTCTCGACGATGGGCGAACGCGCCGGCGTGATGCGCATCGCGCTCGCCAATGGCGAGACGGTGTTCGCGGCGATGCGCCAGCTTCCCGATGGCCAGGGCCGGATCGCGGTGCTTCAATCGGTCGACGCCCTGACCGCAAGCTGGACCGGGCGCGCCCGCCATCAGGCCATCCTGGTCGCGGCCGCCGCGCTCGTCATCGTCGGGGTCGGCCTCGCCTATGGGCTGCAGAGCCGCCGGGCGAAGGCGATCGACAAGGTCTGCGAACAGATCCGCCAACGCCTCGACACCGCGCTCGGCCGCGGCGCCTGCGGCCTGTGGGACTGGGACATCCCGCGCGGACAGATCTACTGGTCGGATTCGATGTACGCGCTGCTCGGCTACCGCCGCGAGCGCGAGTTCCTGTCCTTCGGCGACGTCAACGCCCTGGTCCATCCGGACGACGGCGACCTCTACAGCCTCGCGCGCGGGCTCGCCGCGAGCCAGACCGCCGTGGACCACGCGTTCCGCATGCGCGGCGCGAACGGCGCCTACATCTGGTTGCGCACCCGCGCCGAGGTGGTGCCGGACGTCACGGACGGCGGGCGCCACCTCGTCGGCATCGCCGTCGACGTGACCGAGCAGCAGCACCTGGCCGAGACGAGCGCCACCAACGACATGCGCCTGCGCGACGCGGTCGAGGCGATCTCCGAGGCGTTCGTGATCTGGGATACGAGCAACCGCCTCGTCCTGTGCAATTCCAAGTTCCGCCACCTCCACGCGCTGAGCCCCGAAGACGCGCAGGTCGGCCGCCGCTACGACGAGGTGATGGGCCGCGGCGTGCTCCCGCAGATCCGGCGCGAGATGCCGGAGACGGATACGGCGAGCGCGACGGCCCGGACCTTCGAGGCCGAACTCACCGACGGCCGCTGGCTCCAGATCAGCGAACGGCGGACAAAGGACGGCGGCTACGTCTCCGTCGGCACCGACATCACCAATCTGAAGCGGCACCAGGAGCAGCTCGTCGCCTCGGAGCGCGAGCTGATCGAGACGGTCAAGGATCTCAAGCGCTCGCGCCGCACCCTGGAACACCAGACGCAGCAGCTGGCCGACCTCGCCGAACGCTATCTCGACCAGAAGGCGGCCGCGGAATCGGCCAATCAGGCGAAGTCCGAGTTCCTGGCCAACATGAGCCACGAGCTGCGCACGCCGCTCAATGCCATCATCGGCTTTGCCGAGCTGATGGCCGGCGAACTCTACGGCCCTCTCGGTTCCGCGCGCTACGGCGAATACTGCGCCGACATCCGCGCGAGCGGCGATTACCTGCTCTCGATGATCGACGACATCCTCCACATGTCCCGGATCGAGGCCCATCGCGTGCGGCTGGCACGCCGCGAGATCGCCGTCGAGGCCGCGGTCACCAACGCGCTCAAGCTCGTGGCGGCGTCGGCGCGGCGCAAGAACCTCCACATCACCGTCGACCTGCAGCCTGGCCTTGCACTTCTCGCCGACGAGCGCGCCCTGCAGCAGATCCTGGTCAACCTCCTGCAGAACGCGGTGAAGTTCACGCCCGCCGACGGCCGCATCGCGGTGCGCGCCCGCCCGGCCGGAGACCGGGCGCACCTGTTCATCGAGGATACCGGCATCGGCATTCCGAAGGCGGCGCTCGCCCGCCTCGGCGCCCCGTTCTCGCAGGTCGAGACCAACCTGACCCGCAGCCACAAGGGTTCCGGCCTCGGCCTCGCCATCGCCCGGTCCATGGCCGAGCTGCACGGGGGATCCCTGCGGATCCGCTCGGAGGAGACCGTCGGGACCATCGTCCTGGTACGCCTGCCCTGCCCCACCCGCGAGCGCCTCGCGACGGTGGCCGCGGAGGAGGCCGGCCAGCAGGCCGTCGCGGCGTTGCGCGAGGCGTCGGGGGCGAGCGCGCGCCAGCTCGAGCCGGCCGGCGCCTGATCCACCGTCCCGCCGGAAGCGGTCGGATCGCCTTCCGAGCGCTAGCGGCCCGACAGGTCGAACCGCGCCACGTCGTGCAGGAGCGCCACGAACGCCCGCGCGCCGTGATCGAGGGCGGCCTCGCCCTTCTCCGCGGTCCCGAGCCGGGCGTCGCCGATCGCGCCCGACGGACTGAGGTCTTCGGCCTTCCAGGCGAAGGCGGCCGGGCGCCCGGCGCGCAGATGCGTGAACTCGCCCGCCATGGCGCGGCCGCGCGCAGGGAAGTCGGCGATCGCCGCGCTCCGCACGAGATCGGGCCGGAGCGCGAGCATCAGGGCGGTCTCGATGCCGCCTGCATGGATGCCGTAAGCGATCTCGTCCTCCGGAAAACATCCGTCCGGGTAGCCGAACCGCGCCCACGCGGTCGTTACCGCGACCATGCCGAAGCGGGCGCGGAGATCCCCCGCCACGAGGTCGATCAGCGCGCTGTTGCCGCCGTGCGAGGTGACGATCACCAGTTTTCCGCAGCCGGCGCGATGCAGGCCGGCGCCGATCTCGGTCCAGGCGGCGAGCGCGGTCGCGGTGGTGAGCGAAAGGGTTCCGGGAAAGGCGTCGTGCTCGTCGGACTTGCCGATCGGCTGGACCGGCAGCACGAGCACGTCGAGACCGGCAGGCACCAGGGCGCAGGCGCGGGCGAGGTAGCCCTCCATGATCGCCACGTCGGTACAGAGAGGCAGGTGCGGGCCGTGCTGCTCGACCGCCGCCACCGGCAGCACCGCGACCGTCCGGTCCATGGCGCGCTCGGAGAAGTCCCGCGTGGTCAGATCGGACCAGGGCCGTGCCGCCATGCTTCCCCCTGGAGTTCGCGCCTCGACCGAGATCGCTCTCGAGCATCGCCCGCCGGAACGGGCGCCGGGGCGGCGCAAAAACGCGCGACTGGACGAGACGATAAAGCGTCTTCCGCGATCCGACGATCCTGGAAGACGCTCTAGCCGAGGGGCCCGGGGCCCGTCGAGGTCCCGATCACGCGAACAGGGCGTCGATGTCGTCCTGCGCGGTGGCGGGGCCGTTCGGCTGGGGACCGTTGAGCAGCAGGCGCTGGGCGCGCTCGTTGCGCTCGGCCTCGGCCGGATCGTGACCGGCCGCGTCCCGGGCCCGCACGGCGCCGGCGAAGCGCGCGAGCCGCACCTCGAACTGCTGGAGGGCGGCGACCACCTTGCCGATGCGTTGCCCGGTGATGTCCTGAAACGCGCAGGCCTCGAAGATCGTGCCGATTCCGGTCTCGACCGATGCGCGGTATTCGGGCCCGTCCGGCAGCGCCAGCATCGACTCGGCGACTTCCATGATGGTGTTGGTGGCACCGGCAGTCGCCGCGAGGACGTTGCCGAGCTCCTCGTGCGCCATCGGGATGCGATCGTGCGTCAATTCGTTGGCGCGGAGCGCGGCGATCTCGCCGCGCACATGTGCGATGTAGTCTGCGATCTCGATCAATTCGGACACCATCGTGGCCGGATTCATCGTCGTCGCGCCGAGCACTCGCTGCGAACCCATCCTCAGCACTCCTCCGGTCATCGGTCCTGGAGTCCGATCAGGCGCCGCAGACCGCCTCGATCTTGCTCTTCAGGGTCGCGGCGTTGAAGGGCTTGACGATGTAGTTGTTCACGCCGGCCTTCTTGGCGGCGATGACGTTCTCGGTCTTCGACTCGGCGGTGACCATGATGAACGGCGTCGTGCGCAGGCCCTCGTCGGCGCGGACGTGCCGAAGCAGCTCGTAGCCGGTCATCGGCTCCATGTTCCAGTCGGAGATCACGAGGCCGTACTTGCGGCCCTTGAGGCGCGCCAGGGCGGCCGTGCCGTCGGAGGCGTCGTCGACCTCCTCGAAGCCGAGTTGCTTCAACAGGTTGCGGATGATGCGGACCATCGTCTGGTAATCGTCGACGACCAGGATCGGCATGCTGAGATCGAGGGCCATGGTGAAACTGCTCCGGTGTCTCCGAAACGCCGGCTCGGCCGTCGGCGTCGGTCACGCAATGTCGGGGGGCGCCATCGCTGGCCGCACCTCATGCCCCTGAACCTACGCCGGTTTGAATTGCGAAGCGGTTAATCGGCGTTCCGTCCCGCGCCGCACGCGAACGATCCGGGCCGGGCCGGTTCGACCTCGGGATCACCGTGGCCGGAATACCGCACTCACCCATTCACCCGGCAGAGCGAGCAGACCGGCTTCGGCATCCGCGTGCCGATCGCCCACGACGCCCGGGCGATCGAAGACCGCCCGGTGGATCGGCGTCTCTCGACGGGCCGCACGGACGCACTCCACAGGGGCGCGGTGCCGCAATGTGGCCGGGGGCGCCGGAGCCCGCGACGAAAGCCTGAGCATGACGCGCACGCCCTGACAGGAACCCTTGCGGAACACTTGACGAACGTTTAACGTGTTCGTGTTTTGTTTCTGCGGCTCCACCTTCGGGCGGCCGCCTTTTTCTGCGAGTCCCGCCGATGCTGACCCGTAAACAGCTGGATCTCCTGCGATTCATCGACGAGCGGATGCGTCAGGAAGGCGTCCCGCCCTCGTTCGACGAGATGAAGGACGCCCTCGACCTCAAGTCGAAATCCGGCATCCATCGGCTGATCACCGCCCTGGAGGAGCGCGGCTTCCTGCGCCGCCTTCCCAACCGAGCGCGGGCGATCGAGGTCATCCGCATGCCCGATGTCGCCGGCCGCTCCGACGCGCTGGCCCCTGTGCCGGCGGCACCGGCCGCACCACGCCGGTTCACCCCGAGCGTGGTCGAGGGCGGCCGCTCCAAGGCCGCGCCGCCGCGGCCGTCCACGACGCAGATGGTCGACGAAAGCGGTCGCGCCGTGTCGATCCCGGTGATGGGCCGGATCGCGGCCGGCACGCCGATCTCGGCAATCCAGAATCAGAGCCACGCGATCACGATGTCGCCGGACTTCTTGGCCGGCGGCGAGCACTACGCCCTGGAGGTCCGCGGCGACTCGATGGTCGAGGCCGGCATTCTCGACGGCGACCTCGTGGTGATCCGCAAGCAGGACACCGCCAACACCGGCGACATCGTGGTGGCGCTGATCGACGACGAGGAGGCGACGCTGAAACGGCTGCGCCGGCGCGGTTCGTCGATCGCGCTGGAGGCGGCGAACCCGGCCTACGAGACCCGCGTGCTCGGGCCCGACCGTGTCCAGATCCAGGGACGGCTGGTCAGTCTCGTCCGCCGTTACTGAAGGGCTTCGGCCGGCATCTCTGGATGTGAGGCGTCCGTCGCGGGATCGTCGGGCGCGGGTTCGGCTTCCTCCGCGCGGGTGTTCGGCGCGGTCATGCCCTGGAAGGGAACGGTCGGTGGCGCGGAGCCGGACCGAGGCGAAGGCCCGGGTGGCGGCCTGTCCGCCGCCGCACCGGGATCGCGCGCCGGCGCCGGCCGCCAGGGCAGCGCGCGTCCCGGCTCGCGGGTATTGGCGAGGGTGAAGCCGTTCGGCTCCAGGCGGATCGCCACCGCGCCGTGGCTCGCCAGATAGGCGCGATCGATGACGAGCGCCGCGGCACAATCGGGCGGCGCGGAGAGCGGCGTAATCAGCACGGCGGCGTTGGCGCAGTCCTGCGCGAAGCCGCGGCGGTCCTTGAGAAGCGCCACCGCGCGGCCATCGGCCAGGCGCAGCGTGCAGCCGATCCGATCGCAGGCGGGACCACCCGTGGCCTGCGGCCCCAGCCTGCCGTCGCCGTCGGCCTTCAGCCATTGCTCCAGCACAAAATTCGAGGGGCGTCCGAGGCTGACGAGACGGCCGTCCGCCCGTCGCACGGCGGCCCCTCCGCCCTGCCGGTCGACGTAGATGTCGTAGCGGGCCGGCATCGCGGCGAGGCCGAGACCGAGGAGCGCCGGCGGGAGGGCGAGCCAGCGCAGGCGCGAGACCGGGAGCGTCCCCAGCAGGAGACCGGCGGCGAGGAACCCGAGCGCGGCGGTGCCGAAGGCCGGCACCACGACGTTGGCGCGTCCGAGTCCCTGGATCCATTCGGAGATCGTCAGCATTCCGCGCACCGCCAGCCCCATCAGCCACCAGACCGGTTGGTCGAGGGCGAAGGGATAGGCGACGATGCCGAGCACCGCCGCCGGCATCACCGCCAGCGAGACCAGCGGCAGGGTGAGCGCGTTGCCGATCAGCCCATAGGGCTGCACGGTCTGGAAGTGGTAGGTCGCGAACGGTGCGGTGGCGACCTGCGCCACGAGGGTGGTGCCCAGCGTGCCGAGCACCGTCGTCAGGGCCAGCGCGACCAGCCGGCCGATCCGCCCTGCGCCGTCGCGGCGGATCAGGCGCCCGTCGATGAGGCGAGCGCAGGCGATCAGGCCGGCCACCGCCCCGAACGACATCTGGAAGCTCGGGCCGAGCAGACCTTCCGGCTCGTGCGAGAGGGCGATGACGGCGGCGAGCGCCAGGTTGCGCATGCTGAGCGCCGGGCGATCGACTAGGATCGCGCCGAGCATGATCAGGGTCATGACAAGGGAGCGCTCGGCGGCGATGTCCCAGCCGGAGAAGACGCAATAGGCAGTGACCCCGACCATCGCGAGGCTCGCGGCGATCTTCTTGATCGGCCAGACCAGCGCGAGGAACGGCACCAGCGCGAGCGCGGCC
>CAZZZJ010000052.1:0-3385 GCA_964658355.1 Beijerinckiaceae bacterium | reverse complement strand
GATCTTCTTGATCGGCCAGACCAGCGCGAGGAACGGCACCAGCGCGAGCGCGGCCCGGACGAGCCAGAACACGACACCGGCCGCCAGGACCATGTGCAGGCCCGAGATCGAGACGACGTGATAGATCCCGGCCGCCCGCAGCGTGTCGTTCGTCGCCGGCGCGATCAGCCCGCGCTTGCCCGTGACGAGAGCGGCGGCGACCGCGCCTGCCTGGCCGCCGTTGGCGTCGGTGATCCTTCGGGTCAGGGCATTGCGGGCATCGTCCACGTCGGCGGCGAGCCGGAGCGACCACGGTACCGGCTCGGGCGGCGGCTTCACCGCGATCTTGCCGAGCAGCGAGCCCACGGCGCCGATGCCGCGGAAATAGGCGTCGCGGGCGAAGTCGTAGCCGCCGGGGCGCGCGGCCTCCGGGGGCGGCAGCAGGCGGGCCGTGGCGGTGATGAAGTCGCCCGGACGCAGCGGCGGCGCCTTCTTGAACGAGACGCGCACGCGGACCGGCCGCTCGGCCGCCGCCATCGTGCCGAGGCTCGCGACCCGCACCACGAGGCGGGCCCCCTCCTCCCGTTCCTCGAGGGACTCGATCAGACCCGAGAGCGGCGCGATCGTGACGCGGGTCAGCACCGGCGCCGCCACCCGTGCGACCCGGTGCGCGCTCGCCGAAAAGCCGAGCAGGGCCGCGATCAGCGCGAGCGCGACAGAAAGGGCCACCGGCCGCCCTCCGAGGAACGGCAGGAGCCCGGAGCAGGCGCCGGCCGCCGCCAGGGGCGCCCAGAGCGCGGGCATCCCGTCCGTGGCGGTGAAGAATACCAGAACCCCGGCACCGAACGACACCGCGAGCCAGGGGAAGAGCCGCCGCTGCTCCGCCTCGATCGCGAGGCCGCCCGCGACCCAGCCGCGAACGGCCGGCACGAGCAGGGCGGGAGACCTCCAGCGACCGGCCGCGGCGGTGGCGACGGGCCGTCCCGTCGATTGTGCGATCTCCCGCGCCATGATCGGCACACCGGCCGGCGCGAGGCCGCTGCGCCGGCGCGATTCTTAACGCATCCGCGAGGGCGTGCTAGAGCCGTCAAGGTTGGGGCTGGGTGCAGATCCCCAGCGAAAGCACCGCGTCGCGGACGGCGAACCGCCTTTCCCTGCGACGCGGAGCGATCTAGACGCGCGCAACCGGATCGGTCGATCCGTGTCGCGACCGCGTTCAGGGTGCGTCCCGCCCCTTTTTAGCAGAAGATCCATCGTCCGATGTCGTCAGCCGTCGTCACGCGCTTCGCGCCCTCGCCCACGGGCTACCTCCATATCGGCGGTGCCCGCACGGCGCTGTTCAACTGGCTCTACGCCCGCCGGATGGGCGGCCGGATGCTGCTGCGGATCGAGGACACGGACCGCGAGCGTTCGACCCAAGGGGCGATCGACGCGATCCTCGACGGGATGTCCTGGCTCGGCCTCGACTGGGACGGCGACGTGGTGTTCCAGTTCGCCCGCGCCGACCGCCACCGGGAGGTCGCCGAGAGCCTCCTGGCCTCGGGCAACGCCTATCGCTGCTACGCGACGCCGGAAGAGCTGACGCAGATGCGCGAGCAGGCCCGCGCCGCGGGCAAGCCGCTGCGCTACGACGGGCGCTGGCGCGACCGCGACCCGTCCGACGCGCCGGCGGGGGTGAAGCCGGTGATCCGGCTGCGCGCCCCGAGCGAGGGCGAGACCGTCGTCGACGACGCGGTGCAGGGCCGCGTCACCTGGGCCAACCGCGACCTCGACGACCTCGTGCTGCTGCGTTCGGACGGCAACCCGACCTACATGCTCGCGGTCGTCGTCGACGACCACGACATGGGCGTCACCCAGGTGATCCGCGGCGACGACCACCTCACCAACGCCGCCCGGCAGAGCCAGATCTTCTCCGCGCTGGGGTGGGAGGTGCCGAGGATGGCGCATATCCCGCTGATCCACGGGGCGGACGGGGCCAAGCTGTCCAAGCGCCACGGCGCGCTCGGCGTCGACGCCTATCGCGATCTGGGCTACCTGCCGGCCGCGTTGCGCAACTACCTCGTGCGGCTCGGTTGGAGCCATGGCGACCAGGAAGTGTTCTCTACCGAGGAAATGATCGCGGCCTTCGATCTCAAGGCGATCGGGCGCTCCCCGGCGCGATTCGACTTCGCCAAGCTCGAGAACCTCAACGGCCTCTATATCCGCGGCGCGGCGGACGCGGACCTCGTCGACGCGATCGAGCGCATCCTGCCGAACGTCGGCCCCGAGCGCGGCCTCTCGGCGCCGCTCGCACCGGCCCTGCGTGAAAAGCTCGTGGCGGCGATGCCGGGGCTGAAAGAGCGCGCGAAGACGCTGATCGAGCTGCTCGACAGCGCCTACTATCTCACCGCCTCCAGGCCCCTGGTGCCGGACGAGAAGGCCGCGGCCCTCCTGACCGGCGAGGCGCGCGTGCGGCTCGCCGCGATCCTGCCGGCGCTGGAAGCTCTGCCCGCGTGGAGCGCCGCCGCGACGGAGGCCGCGGTGCGGCATTTCGCGGAGACCGCCGGGCTCAAGCTCGGCCAGGTGGCGCAGCCGCTGCGCGCCGCGCTCACCGGACGCACCACCTCGCCGCCGCTGTTCGACGTGATGGCGGTGCTGGGTCGCGACGAGAGCGTGGCCCGGCTCGCCGACCGGATCACGAACGCCTGAGGGCCGCCGCCGCAGCGCACGCGCGGCCCGGTTTTCGCTTGGCGTCCCGGCGTCGTTGTCATCCGCCCCGTTGCTGGCGCACGGCCGATCCGCTAACCCGGTGAGCTTGTGAGCACCTGCAGCAAAATGCTGGTGTCTTCGGGTCCGAGGCGGCGCCGAGCGCGGTCCGGGCCGGCGCCGAATCGTTGCCAGGAAAGGGTCCACGTTCCATGAGCGCAGCCAGCACCATCACCGTGGACGGCAAAGAGATCTCTCTTCCCGTCAAGAGCGGCACGATCGGCCCCGACGTGGTCGATATCGGCAAGCTCTACGCCCAGACCGGCGCCTTCACCTTCGATCCGGGCTTCACCTCGACCGCCTCGTGCGAATCGAAGATCACCTACATCGACGGCGACGAGGGCGTGCTGCTCTATCGCGGCTACCCGATCGAGCAGCTGGCCGAGCAGGGCGACTTCCTCGAGACCTGCTACTTGATGCTGTTCGGCGAGCTACCGACGCCGGGCCAGAAGGCCGACTTCGACTACCGCGTCACGCGCCACACCATGGTGCACGACCAGATGAACCGGTTCTTCACCGGCTTCCGTCGCGACGCGCATCCGATGGCGGTGATGGTCGCCTCCGTCGGCGCGCTCTCGGCCTTCTATCACGACTCGACCGACATCACGGACGAGAGCCAGCGCATGGTCGCCTCCATGCGCATGATCGCCAAGATGCCGAC
>CAZZZJ010000051.1:3504-13001 GCA_964658355.1 Beijerinckiaceae bacterium | reverse complement strand
GCGACGTGCGCGACAGCGCCGCCGCGCTCCAGGCCAACAAGGCCGATCTGGCGGTTGTGCGGCCGGACGTGCTCCTGCCGGAGAACGGCCTGACCCTCGCTATCCTGCACGACGAGGCGCTGGTGATCGCGGCCTCCGAGACCGGCGAGATCGACGATTTTCCCGATCTCGCGCGGCGGCGCCTCGGCATCGTGGTCCGCCACAGCGCCGACATCCCCTTCATCACCAACCTGCTGACTTTCTACGACTTCGTCCCCGCGGCGCCGGACTTGCCGGAAGGCGAGGAAGCGCCGGTGGGGCAGGTGGCCCTGATCTCGCTGAAGCCGTCCGAGGTGACCGCGGCGATCGCCGAGAAGCGGGTCGATGCGGTGGCGATCATCGCCAGCCCGACCTCGAAGGCTGCCGCCGCCATGGTCCACGGCGTCGAGAGCGGCCTGCCCGACAAGAAGGTCGGCCTCGTCTCGGTGCCCGACGAGGACGCGATCCTGCAGCGCTATCCCGAGTTGCAATCCGTCACCATTCCGGCCGGCACCTTCGGCGGCCGTCCCAAGCGGCCGGCCGAGGAAGTGAAGACCGTCGGCGCCTCCTATCGCCTGATGGCGCGCGGCACGGTGAGCCGGGTCGCCGTCGCTTCCGCCACGCAGCACCTGTTCGAGTGGCGCTCCCGCCTCGCGGCGACGGCGCCGATCGCTAAGCTGATGAAGGCGCCCGACTTCGACACCACCGTCGCCGCCACCTCCGCGCGTCTTCCGAACCATCCCGGCGCGGTGGACTACTTCGAGCGCGAGCAGCAGACGTTCCTCGACCGCTACGAGGATTACATCTACCTCCTGGCCTTCTTCGGCGGCACGATCGGTTCTGCGATCGCTTGGCTCGGCCAGCGCCTCGCCCGCAAGCGGCGCGAGCGCGTGGACATCGTCCTCGATCGGCTACTCGACGTGATGCGCGAAGTCCGCGCGGCGCCGACGATGGCGGATCTCGACGCGCTGGCGATCGAGGTGGACGATCTCGTCGCCGACGTCGTGCGCTATGCCCGCGAGCGCTCGATCGATGCGCGCACGGTGAGCGCCCTGATCCTGGCGGTGGACGGCGTCCACGCGGCGATCAACGACGGGCGCCGCGGGCTCTCGGCCGGCACCGAGCCCCGCCCCAACGTCCGCACGCGGGCCGCCCGATCGCTCGCCCTCAACCTGTCCGCCGCCGAGTAGCGTCGACGCAGCATCACCCCTCGATGATCTCGCGGATGCGGCTCGCCAGCACCTCGACCGGGAAGGGCTTGGTGATCATCTGCATCCCCGGATCGAGGCCGCCGTTGCCGAAGATCGCGTTCTCGGCATAGCCGGTGATGAACAGGACCTTCAGTCCGGGCCGCGCCAGTCGGGCGCGATCCGCGAGCTGCCGGCCGTTCAGGCCGGGCAGGCCGACGTCGCTGACCATCAGGTCGATCCGCGCTCGCGATTCGACGATGCGCAGGCCGGCCGGCCCGTCGGACGCCTCCAGGGCGTCATAGCCGAGTTCGGCCAGCACCTCGACGATCAGGGCGCGCACCACTGGATCGTCCTCGACGACGAGCACCGTCTCGCCGCGCTCGGCGCGAAGCGCCGTGGCGATCCCGGGGCCAGTGCCCTCGGCCGCCGCCTCGCCGCGGTAGCGGGGCAGGTAGATCTTGATCGTCGTGCCCGATCCCACCTCCGAGTAGATCTTGGCGTGCCCCTCCGATTGCTTGGCGAAGCCGTAGATCATCGACAGGCCGAGCCCGGTGCCCTGGCCGAGCGGCTTCGTCGTGAAGAACGGATCGAACGCCTTGGCGGCCACGTCCGCGCTCATGCCGGTGCCGGTGTCGGTGACGCAGACGCAGATGTACTGGCCCGGCTCGACCTCCGGATGCAGGCGTGCATAGGCCCGGTCGAGATGGGTGTTGCAGGTCTCGATCACGAGACGGCCGCCATCCGGCATCGCATCGCGGGCGTTGATGGCGAGGTTGAGCACCGCGTTCTCGAGCTGGTGCGGATCGCAGAGCGTGAGCCACAGGCCGCCGGCCGTGACGATCTCCAGGTTGACCTGCTCCGTCAGCGTCCGCCTCAGCATGTCCTCCATGCCCGCGATCAGGCCGTTGGCATCGGTCGGCTTCGGCTCGAGCGGCTGGCGCCGGGCGAAAGCCAGGAGGCGGTGCGTCAGCGCGGCGGCGCGGTTGGCCGACGACAGCGCCGCGGTGGCGTATCGCTCGATCTGCTCGGTCCGGCCCTGCTTGATCCGGGTCTGCATCAGGTCGAGGGAGCCGACGATGCCGGTCAGCAGGTTGTTGAAGTCGTGGGCGATGCCGCCGGTGAGTTGGCCCACCGCCTCCATCTTCTGGGCCTGGCGCAGCAGGTCCTCGACCGCGCGCTGCTCGGTGATGTCGCGGCCGACGATGTAGAACAGGTCGCCCTCCGGCACCGCGTTCCACGACACGGTGAGGCGTTCGCCGTCCTTGCGGATGATGCGGTCGACGAAGCCGTCGACCGTCTCGCCGCGGGACAGCTGCGCGACGACCTCCGCGGTCTCCGTGTGGTCCGCCGTGTCGATGATCGCGGAAAACGGCTTGGCGAGGAGCTCCTCGCGGCTCCAGCCGAGCACCCGCGTCCAGGCCGGGTTGACCGCCTTGAGGTAGCCGTCGAGCCCCGCCGTGCCCATCAGGTCGGTGGTGGTCTCCCACAGCCGGTTGCGCTCGCGCGTGCGGGACTCGACCTCCCGCGTCAGCGCCGCCTCGATCCGCCTCCGCTCGGTGACGTCCTGCACGAAGGCGTAGAAGCCGTCGACCGTGCCGTCCTGCCTCCGGCGCGGGATGTACCGGATGTCCGCGACGCGTTCGCGCCCGTCCGCATACGGCCAGTCCATCTCGAAGCGGACCTCCTGCCCGTCGAGCGCGGCAGCGAAGGCGGGTTCGCGCTTCGCGAAGCCCTCGGCATCGACGAGATCCCGGACCTGACGGCCGATCACCTCGGAGAGCGGTCGCGAAAACCACGTCTCGTAGGCGGCGTTCGCGAAGCGGTACGTGAGCGTCGGATCGATGAAGGCGATCAGGCTCGGAAGCGCGTCCGCCACCAGGCGCAGCTCGCGGGCGGCCGCACGGACCGCGTCCTCGGCGTTCCGGCGCTCGGTGATGTCGAAGGTCACCCCCGGAAACTGCAGGGTCCGCCCCTCCGCATCCAGGATGCACTGGCCTTGCGCCGCGACCCAGCGCACGCCGTCCGGCTGGACCAGGCGGTACTCGGCCGCGAAATCGCCGCCCGTCCGCATCGCTGAAGCGATCCGCTCCTGAACGTCGGGTAGGTCGTCCGGATGGATGCCGCCGAAGAATTCCGCAATGGGCGCTCCGGCGAGCGCGGCGGCCGGATCGACGCCATAGAGCCGCGCGAAGCGGGCATCCGCGGTCACGCGGTCGGCCGGGACGTCCCAATCCCAGGTCCCGATGCCGTCGCCCGCCGAGAGGGCGAGATCGAGCCGGGCGCGGCTGTCCTCACGATCGCGTTCGGCCAGGATCTGCGCGGTGGTCTCCCGCGTCAGGCAGATCATTCCGGCGATCGCACCGTCGTCGTCGTGGACGGGCGAGTACGAGAAGGTCCACCACGTCCGCTCCGGCCGGCCCTGGCGGGTCATCGTCAGGGGCAGATCCTCGACGGAGACGCGTTCGCCCGCCAGCGCCCGGTCGCAGAGCGGGCCGACCTCGGTCCAGATATCCGCCCACAGATCCGGAAACCGCGCGCCGAGCGTCCGCGAGACCCGATCCCCGAGAACCTCGCGATAGGGGTCGTTGTAGAAGCTGATGAGATCTTCGCCCCAGGCCAGGAACATCGGGACGGGGCAGGCCAGCATCATCGCGAGCGTGGTGCGCAGCGCGACCGGCCAAGCCGCGATCGGGCCGAGCCCCGATCCGGTCCAGTCCCGGGCCAGGATTTCGCGGCCGGTCTCGCCGCCCTCTACGAGATAGCGCAACCGCGGGTCGTCGATGGCGAGGGTCACCGTGCGGATCTCGTCACGGTCCGGGCACAACTTGCGATGGAGGAAGAGCGACGGTCCTGTCGGGCCAGGGCTCGCGAGACGTCGGTCGGGCACATCGCGGCAGGGATGTCGGCAAGTACGACGGCTGTCAACGCGAGGGTCGTCGATGCGGCGGCCGTCGCGCGGGTCTCGCGCTCAGGCGGCGATCCGCCCCTCGAGCGGGAAGACCTTCGCAGGGTTCAACATCCAGTGCGGATCGAAGACGTTGCGCACGCGCATCTGCTGCTCCAGGTCGGCCTGCGTGTACTGGAAGCGCATCAGCTCGCGTTTCTCGATGCCGACGCCGTGCTCGCCGGTGAGGCACCCGCCGACCTCGACGCAGAGCTTGAGGATCTCGTCGCCCGCCGTCTCGGCCTTCTGGAGCTCGCCCGGCTTGTTGATGTCGAACAGGATCAGCGGGTGCAGGTTGCCGTCGCCGGCGTGGAACACGTTGGCGACCCGCAGCCCCTGGGTCTTGCAGATCGCGCCGATGCGCTCCAGCACGACGGAGAGCTGGCCGGTCGGGATCGTGCCGTCCATGCAGATGTAGTCGGAGATCCGGCCCGTGGCGCCGAAGGCCGACTTGCGGCCTTTCCAGATCGCCGCGGATTCCGCCTCGGACTTCGAGACCCGGATGCTCGTCGGGCGATAGTCCTGCGCGATCGCCGCGATGCGAGCGAGCATCGCCTCGCACTCGGCGTCCGACCCTTCGACCTCGATGATCAGCATCGCCTCGGCGTCGCGCGGGTAGCCGGCCTGCGCGAAATCCTCGGTGATCAGGATCGCCTCGCGGTCCATGTACTCGATCGCCACGGGAATGATGCCGGCGGCGATGATCGCTGCAGTGCAGGCGCCGGCATCCTCGACCGACGAGAACCCGACGAGCGCCGGCCGGGCGCCTTCCGCCGCGCGCAGGATCCGGACGGTCGCCTCGGTGACGATGCCGAGCTGCCCTTCCGAGCCGCAGATCAGACCGAGCAGGTCGTAGCCGCCGGAATCGAGATGGTCGCCGCCGATCTCGACCACCGTGCCGTCGTTCATGACGAGGGTCACGCCGAGTAAGTTGTTGGTCGTGACGCCGTACTTCAGGCAATGCGCGCCGCCGGAATTCATCGCGATGTTGCCGGCGATGGTGCAGGCGAGCTGGCTCGACGGGTCGGGAGCGTAGAAGAAGCCCTCGTGCGAGACGGCGCCGGAGATCGCGAGGTTGGTGATCCCGCTTTGCACCCGCGCGATGCGGTTCTCGAAATCGAGATCCAGGACCTGGGTCATCTTGCCGACGCCGAGGATGATCGCATCCTCCTGCGCGATGGCGCCGCCGGCCAGCGACGTGCCGGCGCCGCGCGGCACGACGCGAACGCCGTTGGCGTGACAATAGCTCATCACCGCGGAGACCTCGGCCGTGGTGGACGGCAACACGACTGCCAGCGGCATCTTGCGATAGGCCGTGAGCCCGTCGGTCTCGAAGGCGCGGCGCTCGTCTTCGGTGGTGACGAGGGCTTCGGGTCCAACCAGGGGGCGCAGACCCGCGAGGATCGCCTCGCGTCGCGCGACGATGCCGGCATCTGGCTCGGGAAAGCGGATGGACATGGCGAAGGCCTCCGAAATTCTTGAGGTCCGTCTATCGAAGCCGGCGATCCTTCACCCTACGGTCAGGCGCGGCGGCTCACGATGTCGAACGACGGTGCAGGGACCGATTGGGGGGCAGTCTAGCCCAACGCGGGCGGGCCCGCACCGTCGATCGATGGTCGGCCCGAAAGGGTCGGAGGATGCTGCAACGTTTGGTCGCACCGCCGCAACGGCGCGAACGGCGTTTGCACCTTCGACCTGTTCCAATCGACAAAGCTCTGCCATAAGCCTGACGGTAACAACCGTCACAACGGAGGAAATCCCATATGCGTCATGTCATCCTCGGCGCCGCCTTTGCCCTGCTCCTGCCGGTCGCCGCTCAGGCGGAAGGCGACGCGGCCGCCGGCGAGAAGGCGTTCGCCCCCTGCAAGTCCTGCCACAACTTCGAGAAGAACGGCGTCGGCCCGAACCTCAAGGGCATCGTCGGTGAGAAGGCCGGTGAAGGTCGCGACGGCTACGCGTTTTCCGCGGCCCTGAAGAACTCTGGCATCACCTGGGACGAGGCCAACCTCAAGGAGTGGCTGACCGACCCGAAGAAGAAGGTTCCCGGCACCAAGATGGTGTTCCCTGGCATCAAGGACGAGAAGAAGGTCGACGACATCATCGCCTACCTGAAGTCCAAGACCTGATCGCAACACCCGACCGAAAGACCTGATCGACAGGTTCAAGACCTAAGTCGATCGCCGACCCGGTTTTACAGGCCAGGGCCGCCCCGCTCACGCGGTGGCGGCCCTTTTCGTATCCGGGTCGAAGCCCGGGCCCGGTCAGGCGTCGGTGCCGTCGTGCAGGCCGGTGCGAAGGGTGACGAGGTGATCGAGAAGCGCGCGGCGCCCCTCGACGTCGAGGCCCGTCATGCCGCCGGCCTGATCGGGGATGCAGGCCAGCGGCTCACGCAAAGCGCGCCCGGCCTCGGTCAGGAAGATGCTTACCTGGCGCTCGTCGGCGCGGTCGCGGGCGCGCCGCACCCGGCCCGACGTCTCGAGGCGCTTCAACAGCGGTGTCAGCGTTCCCGAATCCAGGAACAGCCGCGTGCCGATCTCCTTTACCGACAAACCTTCCTCCTCCCAGAGCACGAGGAGCACGAGGTATTGCGGGTAGGTGAGATCGTGCCGGCCCAGCAGCGCGCGATAGGCGCGCCCGAAGGCGTGCGCCGCGGCGTAGACGGCGAAGCAGAGCTGGTTGTCGAGGCGCTGCGGATCCGCGAGCGCTTCCGACACGAGCGCGGACTTCCGCGGCGCCCGCCGCTGTGGGCCTTGCCGGACGGACATGGACTTCTCGGCTCCGGTTGGCGACGCTGGCGAGATCCCAGCAGGCAATGGTTTTGGCGTCAGGATCAACCTCGAACAATATCGCACCCACGCGATATGTTAGCCCCCGCGGCGAAATTGCACAATCTATGCGATCTCTTGGCGGCTCACGCAGACAGATTACCCTTTCCAATCTTTCAATGCCGCGAAAGGGCTGGCCGAATGATCGGGCGGCGGCGGATTCAGGATCGGCTCGACTTGCGCGATCGCGTCTGCGAGCGAGAAGGCGGAGCCCGCGGGCAGCTTGCCGCCGGCGGCGTCCTTGTGGCCGCCGCCTCGGAATTTCCGGGCGGCATCCAGCGCCGTCTCGTCGTTCGAGCGGAACGACAGCGAACCCGTGCGCTGGACGTTGCACACCCGCTTGGCACCGCCGCGATCCATGATCAGGTCCGAGACGCGCTGGAAGGTGCCGGAATCGAGGCCGAACGAGATCAGCGTCCCGTCGGATAGCGGCCGGAACAGCACGTCGGAGCGCGCCAGCACGCGGGCGATCCGCATCCGCGTGGTCAGGCTGCGGTCGTCCTCCGCCTCCCCGTCGAGGAGCCGGTCCAGGACCTGTCGGCGCAGGGCGGCGACCCGGGTCTCGATCTCGGCCGGTGCCAGGCCTTCGTCGATCAGCCCGGAGACCGCGCGGAGCAGCGCCACGACGAAGCGGTCGTGCCATGGATGGCCGACGGGCACGAGGTTGGCGACGTTGTCCCAGAACACCTCGTCGAGCATCAGGCCGCCGGCGAAGGTCGGGCGCTCCTTCTTCCAGAGATCGAGGGCGTCCACCGCCTCGACCAGGGCGGTGAGATCCTCGCCCTCGCGCGTCGCATAGAGGGCGCGGTTGGCATGCGCCATCCGGGTGGCGCAGCAGGTCTCGTCGATCAGGACGACGACATCCGGATCGTCGAGATCGAAGCGCTTCGGCGAAGCCGACGCGTCAACAGGCTCGATCCCGTGCTGCCGCAGCTGGTCGATCGACGAGGCATGGTGATCGAGGACGATCAGGCGGTGGCGGCCCTCGTCGGCCCGCTTGCGGTTCATCGCCGCAAAATTCTTCAGGAACTTCACGGCCACCGGTTCGAGACCGAGATCGGTCATGATCAGGGTCTCGGAGGCGTCGGCCTTCGCGAGCCGCCTCAGTTCCTCCTCGACCACGGGGCCGACATCGGAATAGCGCGGCACGTGGACGATCCGCGCCACGTCGACATGGTTGCCGACGATCGCGACGGCGCCGTAGCCGTCGAGGTCGTGATGGGTGATCTGGGTGACGGTCACGGGGCTATCCTCGGGGGGCATCTCGTCGCCTTATGCGGCAGGGCGCGCCGCGGGGCGAGCCCGACGGTGCCGAACCGTTCCGGGTCTTTCTTCGAGCGATGTCCGAGACCGTCATGACCACGCCGAGCTTGTTCCTCCGGGGTTTCGATCTCCACGACATCGACGCGGACGGGATTCGCATCCGGGCCGCGATCGGCGGGTCGGGGCCGCCGCTGCTGCTGCTCCACGGCCACCCGCAGACCCACGCCACCTGGGGCCGGATCGCACCGGATCTCGCCCGGCGATTCACCGTGGTCGCCGCCGATCTGCGCGGCTACGGCGATTCGGCGAAGCCACCCGGCGGGGCGGGCCACCGCGACTACGCCAAGCGCGCGATGGCCGCCGACCTGGTCGCGGCGATGCGCAGGCTCGGGCACCCGCGCTTCGCCCTCGTCGGCCACGACCGCGGCGGGCGGGTCGCGCACCGGCTGGCGCTGGACCATCCTGATGCCGTCTCGCGGCTCGCGGTCCTCGACATCGCGCCGACCGCGACGATGTACGCCCGCACCGACCGCGCCTTCGCGACGCGGTATTTCTGGTGGTTCTTCCTGATCCAGCCCGAGCCCCTGCCTGAACGGCTGATCGCGGCCAACCCCGAGTTCTTCCTACGCACCCATATCGAGGGCCAGTCGAAGACCCCGGGTTCCACCGGCGAGGCGCTCTTTGCCGAATACCTTCGCTGCTACTCCGACCCGGCGACGCGCCACGCGATCTGCGAGGATTACCGCGCCGCCGCCTCGATCGATCTCGAGCACGATGCCGCGGATGCCGACGCGCGCATCGCCGCGCCGCTCCTCGCCCTGTGGGGCGCGAAGGGCACCGTCGGCCAGCTCTACGACGTGCTCGAAACCTGGCGCGACAGGGCGATCGACGTCTCAGGACATGCCCTCGATTGCGGGCACACGTTGCAGGAGGAGGCGCCGGAGGCCACGCTCGCCGCGCTCCTGGACTTTCTCGAGCCGGATCGCCTCGCCCCCCGTCAGTCCGGGGCGCCGCAGGCGAGGCCGGACTGACGGGCTGGGTCGTGAATGGGTTCGTCCCGGACTTTCGCCGATCAGTGATAGGGGTCGGCCGCGTCGCGCAGCCCGTCGCCGAGGAAGTTGAAGGCCAGGACCGTCACCAGAACCGGCACCACCGGCAAGAGCAGCCAAGGGTAGAGCTGCACGGCCGACAGGTTCTGCGCATCGTTCAGGAGCACGCCCCAGCTCGTCACGGGCGGGCGCAGGCCGAGGCCGAGGA
>CAZZZJ010000051.1:1353-3404 GCA_964658355.1 Beijerinckiaceae bacterium | reverse complement strand
TCGTTCAGGAGCACGCCCCAGCTCGTCACGGGCGGGCGCAGGCCGAGGCCGAGGAACGACAGCGCGGTCTCGCCGAGGATCGTCGTCGGGATCGAGAGCGTCGCCGAGGCGATCAGGTGGCTCATGAAGTTCGGGATCAGGTGGCGGCCGATCACCCGGGCCGGGGACGCCCCCATCAGCTCTGCCGCCTGCACGAAATCCTCCTCGCGCAACGCCAGCAGCTTGCCCCGCACGGCGCGCGCCAGGCCCGGCCAGTCGAGCAGGCCCAGAATGATGGTGATGCCGAAGAACACCCAGAGCGGGCTCCAGCTCGGCGGCAGCGCCGCCGACAGGGCGAGCCAGAGCGGCAGTTCGGGCAACGAGCGCACCACCTCGATCAGCCGCTGCACGGCCGCGTCGACGAGGCCGCCGAAATAGCCGGCGATGCCGCCGAGCAGCAGCCCGAGCGCGAACGAGATCGCGACGCCGACGAGGCCGATCACCAGCGAGATCCGCGCGCCGTAGATCATGCGCGAGAGCAGGTCGCGGCCGAGCCGGTCGGTGCCGAGAAGGTAGAACGTGCCGCCGTCGGGCGGACACACGAGGTGCCGGTCCCCGGGGATCATGCCGAGATAGCGATAGGTGTCGCCGCGGCAGAGGAAGCGCAGCTTTTGCGGTATGGCGAGGTCGGAGACGTAGCCGCGCCGGAAGGTCTCCAGGTCGAGCTTAGCCGTGTACGGGTAGACGAAGGGCCCGACGAAGTGCCCTTCGTGGAACAGGTGTACGGCTTGCGGCGGCGCGAACAGGAAGTCGCCGTTGCGCCTGGCCTGTTCGTAGGGCGCCAGGAACTCGACGAACGGCACCGCGGCGTAGAGCGCCATCAGGACGATCGCCGAGACGACGGCGATGCGGTGGCCGAGGAACTTGGCAAAGATCAGCCGCCAGGCCGAGGCGTAGGCCGTGCCGGAATCACGGTGACCGCCGGCCTCCGGATCGAACGGAGCCGGATCGACGAAGTGGCGCACCGGGAGCGTCGTCGGCATCAACGGGCCCCCATTCCTATCGCGTACCCATCGCTAGCGTGCCCCGATGCGGATGCGTGGATCGAGCCAGACGAGGACGACGTCCGAGATCAGCATGCCGACCAGCGTCAGCAGCGCGACGAACATCAGGATAAAGCCGGCCATGAACTGGTCCTGGCTCTTCAGGGCGTCGAGCAGGAGCGGGCCGACGGTCGGCAGGCTCAGCACCAGAGAGACCAGCACCGAGCCGGAGACGAGGTGCGGCAGCAAGTTGCCGATATCGGCCACGAACGGGTTGAGCGACATCCGGAACGGATATTTGAGCAGCGCCCGCAACGGCGGCATACCCTTGGCCCGCGCGGTCACGGTGTAGGGCTTGGCGAGTTCGTCGAGCAGGTTCGCCCGCATCCGCCGGATCATCGCGGCGGTGCCGCCGAGCCCGATGACCAGCGTCGGGACGGCGAGATGCGCCAGCAGCGACTGGATCTTGGGCCAGTCCCAGGGTCTGCCCGTGAAGGACGCGTCGTAGAGCCCGCCGATCGAGAGGCCGAACCAGAGGTTGGCGTAGAACAGCAGGATCAGCGCCAGCAGGAATCCCGGCACGGCCAGGCCGACGTAGCCGAGCACCGTCACGACGGCGTCGCCCGCCGAATGGCGATGGGTCGCCGAGTAGATCGCGATCGGGATCGCGACCGCGTGGACGAAGATCAGCGCCGCGAGGTTGACCACCAGAGTCAGCCAGAGCGCGTCGCCGACCACCTCGGAGACCGGGCGGTCGTACTCGAACGACCAGCCCCAATCGCCCTGGAGCAGCCCCGAAAAGCCCGCCGGCCCCGGCATCAGGCCGATCCAGATCAGGTATTGCTCGTAGATGGGGCGATCGAGCCCGTATTGCCGGATCAGCAATTCGGCCTTGGCGACGGAGGCCGCCTCGCCCATGGAGCGCAGCTCCATGATCCGGTTGGTCAGGAAGTCGCCCGGCGGCAGCTTGATGATCGCGAAGACCAGGGCGGAGATCACCAGCAGCGTCACCGCCATGGTGAGGACGCG
>CAZZZJ010000051.1:0-1253 GCA_964658355.1 Beijerinckiaceae bacterium | reverse complement strand
GATGCCTGCCGCTCGGCGTCGCGGTCCCAGAAGACCTCGTCGAGGCGCTGAACGCCGATCATCGCCGTCGGCTCGAACGAATACAATGCCTTGGCCGGGAGATTGGCGAGATGGTTCGAAGCCACCACCGGCTGCAACGCGCCCCCGACCGTGCCGATGACCCAGGTGTTCTCGGCATGGTTCATCAGCATCTCGCGCCAGATCGCCGCCTGAACCTTCGCGTCGTCGGTGTCGCGCCATTGCCGGTCGAGGTCGATCAGCCGATGGACGGGCTCGATGTCGCACGCCTCGCCGCTCGCGCCATGGGTCTCGACGTGGAGGCTCCAGCGCGGCCAGGAATAATGGTCGCTCTGCGCCGGGCTGAGCTCGGTCGGCGGCATGATCGCCGTCGGAACGGCGAGGTCGAGCCCCTGGGCCGCCACCATCACCGTCATCCCGGCGATCGAGCGTCGGCGCAGGTTCGTCCGCTCCTGCGGCTTGACCACGAGCTTGATCCCGACCTCCCGCCAGAATTCACCGATCAGCAGCAACCCGTCGAGCACCATCGAGACTTCGCCGTCGCTTTCGACGACCACTTCGAGGAGCCGCCCGTCCGGCATCAGGCGGATGCCGGACGGGTCGCGCCTGTCGAGGCCGGCCGCGTCGAGGAGCTTTTCCGCCGCCGCGGGATCGTATCCGGCGTGAAGGGTGCGCAGTTCGGGCGAATACAGCCTGCTCTCGGGGATCAGCGTGTCGTTGCCTTCGGTGCCGAGGCCGAAGAGCAGCGTGTTGTTGAGCGTGCGGCGGTCGATCGCGAGCGACAGGGCGTGGCGCCAGCGCACGTCGCGGTTGAGGGTGCGCCAGCCCGGATCGAGGGTCGTCAGGTTGGGGTAGAGCGCGATCTCCGACCCGCGGGCCACCGGCCACAGGTTGGTGCGGTAGCCGTGCGCCCGCTCGCCTTCCTTGAGGCTCGGGATGTCGGCCATCGTCAGGCCGCGGAACATCAGGTCTGCCTCGCCGGCATTGGTCTTGGCCACCAGGAGACCGGTCGAGGCGACGTCCATCACGATGCGGTCGAGATAGGGCAGCTGCGTGCCCGCCGTGTCGACGCGGTGATAGTACGGGTTGCGCTCGAACGCGAAGCGCGTCGCGGGAGCACGCGTCCGCGGCCGCCAGCCCTGTAGCGTCGGCGTGTCGGGATTGCTGAGTTCGTAGTTGTCGTCCATCCGGTTGTGCAGCGCCGCCCAGCCCCGCAGCTTCTGTGCTTTCGCGGC
>CAZZZJ010000050.1:2545-13013 GCA_964658355.1 Beijerinckiaceae bacterium | reverse complement strand
AGTTCTTGTCGGCCTTGTCCGTCCGCAGAGCCGTGGTCGTCACCTTGCGCGCCGGTCGCGGCGCGGCATGGGCCACCTTCACCGTTTGGGCGGCGGCCTTGACCGGCTCGGCGATGGTCGCGTCCGCGGCCGGCGTCGCGGTGACCGGCGGCGACTCCTTGTTGAAGACCTTGCCGAGAAGCTTCTGATACGCGCTCGGATCGTCATCCGCACCCGCGACCGTGATCCGGGCAGGTTTGGCCTTCTCGGCCTCCTTGATCCCGTCGTCGCTCGGATCCGGTTGCTTGGCCATCAGCGTCCGCGTGCCCGGCTTCGACGAGCCGGGCGTCAACGAGGCGGGCTTGCCGGCCTTCGCCAGGACGGCCGCGGCGGCCTTCGTCGGAACCGGGGCCTCGGGCGCCGCCGCGAGCATCACCGGATGGCCCTTGGCATCGACCTCGATCTCGCGCGGGCCGGCCGCCAGGCTTTCCGGGCGGCTGACGTCACCGAGGTTGTGCCGGGCGTAGTCTTTGGCACTGTAGGGCATCTCGGTCTCGGTTCCCGAGAGGTTCGCGAAGGCGGTGGTCTGCTCCGCGCGAAACACCGGGTTGCCGCCGCCGTCGTCGTAGACCACCCGCGTCGCCGGCGTCCCCTTGGCGACGAGGTCCGCGATCTCCTGGTTGTCGTGGGCGCGCTTCTCGGCGACCAGCGGATCGACCTTCGGCGTGCACGAGCCGGCCGCGGCGTCGGCGCCGCCGAACACGTACTTGGTGCCGCAGACCCCGACCTTCGGCTCGTCGCGCAGCGCCTCGAAGTAGTCGGCACCTTCCTTGAGGTTGCGCCAGAACGGGGCGTTCGGGTCGTTGCGGTACCTGGCCATGTTCGAAGCCGTCATCCGGAACGGATACGACTGGAACTGGAACGCCCGCTGCCCGCCGGCGAACGCCTCGCGCGCCACCGCATAGATCTCCGACATCGAAGCGTCGGTCATCGCGAAGCACCCGGCGGACGAACAGGTGCCGTGGACCATCAGGTAATTGCCGGTGCTGCCGTTCGCGCGGTCGTAGGCGTTCGGGAAACCGGTGTCGAAGGAGAGGTAGTAGGACGAGTTCGGATTCATCTGGCCGGGGGTGATCGTGTAGAACCCCTCCGGCGCCTGACGGTCGCCCTGCTTGCGCTTGGGGCCGAGCTGACCCGACCAGCGGCAGATCGGGTAGATCTTCAGGAGCGCGTAGCGACCGTCGGTCCCGCGCTTCCACACCTCCATCTCCGCTTCCTTCTTGTAGGCGCGGATCAGGATCGGATCGCTCTGCTGCATCCCCTTGGTCTGCATCAGGGACAAGGTCTGAGCCGGGATCGGGGTCAGCGAGCGCGTCGAGGCGCCGTTGATCATCCCATCCTGGCAGCCGCCGAGGCCCAGGGCGGCCGCGATGGCGATGGGAGCGATCAGCCGAGAAGCTCGATGGAGACTTGCAACGGCGAACCGGCGCACAGCCATGGGGGAACCTCGTCCTCGAACATATCGCACGCGGGCCTTGTCGGCGGGCGTCGTGCGTCACTCCCCCACTCTCTAGCTTTGGTAAGCTTACGCCTCCGTTACCGCAAGGATCGGCGCTCCGCCGGCCTCCCGCGCGTCCGCCCGAATGTGGATCACGGGGATGCCTGCAGCGGCAGCCGCGACTCTGCCGCAATCAGGTCGGTGAGGAACGCGTCGTCGACAGGGTCCGCCAGACGCAAACCGACTGATGCGGAAGGGGTTTCCACCGTCAGCCAGCGCAGGTCGGGGCGGGTCGACTCGGCGACGATCACGCGGCGATCGCTGCCGCCGGGCACGTGCTGCAGAAAGGTTAAATGGTTCCCCTTTCCCCTCTGTGCCAAAACGTCGCAGATCTCGCCCGCGATCTCCATCGGTGTGTGAAGGTGCGTCAGCAGCCAGAATCGATTCGCCGCGACCGGGTCCGCCAGGGCCGTGCGCAGGCGCCGCACGCCCGCGCTGAGAAAGCGATAGTCGGCTTCGTCGGCCGCCGGATCGTGATGGTTGAAGACGCACTCCAATCCGTAGCGCGCGCGATAAAGCCGGTGGCGTCCGCGCCAGATGCCCTCGCCCTGCCGCTCGGCGAGCGGAATCGTCTCGAGCTGTGCCCGGTCGAGCAGGGTCGTACAATCGTCGGCGAGGCAGTCGCGCACCATTCCCGGCATCGTGAAGATCCAGTCGAACGGTCCCGACCAGGTGCGAAGGCCGAGCGTCTTTAGAACGTGCGCCATCTGGCAATGGGCGCCGAGCGAGATGTGGTTGACGGGACCGGGCTCGCGCTCGCTGCCGAGCAGCCCGCCGAGCTTGCGCCCCAGCTCGCGCAGGAAGCCGGCGGCATGGAGGCCTCCGGATTCCGGCCCGCTCACAGGCGCCGGCCGATCTCGAGGAACTTCCGGGCCCGCCGGTCGCGGATCTCGTCGGCACCGAGGCCGTCGAACTCGGCGAGCGCGCCGGCCAGCGCGTCGCCCGCCGCCGAGATGGCGCTGGCGCGGTCGCGGTGGGCGCCCCCGGTCGCCTCGGGGACGATGGCGTCGATGATGCCGAGCCGCATCAGGTCCTGCGCGGTGATCTTCATGGCGGTGGCGGCATCGGGGGCGCGGCCCTGGTCGCGCCAGAGGATCGAGGCGGCGCCCTCCGGCGAGATCACGCCGTAGATCGCGTGCTCCATCATCAGCACGCGGTTGGCGGTGGCGAGTGCGATGGCACCGCCCGAGCCGCCCTCCCCGATCACGAGGGCGACGTTCGCGACGCCGAGCCCGAGGCAGGCTTCCGTCGAGCGCGCGATCGCCTCCGCCTGCCCGCGCTCCTCGGCCTCGATGCCGGGGAAGGCACCGGCGGTGTCGACGAAGGCGAGTACCGGCAGCCCGAAGCGGTCGGCGAGCTCCATCAGCCGGACCGCCTTGCGGTAGCCTTCCGGTCGGGCCATGCCGAAATTGTGCCGCAGGCGGGTCTCGGTGGTGGCGCCCTTCTCCTGGCCGAGCACGCAGACCGGCCGTCCGCGGAAGCGCCCCATGCCGCCGACGATCGCCGCGTCCTCGCCGAAGCCGCGGTCGCCGGCCAGCGGTGTGAAATCCTCGATCAGGCCGGCGCAGTAATCGACGAAATGCGGGCGCTGCGGGTGCCGGGCGACCTGGGTCTTCTGCCAGGGCGTGAGATTGGCGTAGATCTCGGCGAGCGCTTGAGCCGCCTTGCCTTCCAGCCGTCCGACCTCCTCGCTGATCGCGACAGCGCCATCGCGGGCGCCGAGCGCGCGGAGTTCTTCGAGCTTCGCCTCCAGCTCGGCCACGGGCTTCTCGAAATCGAGGTAGGAGCGCATCACCGCCATCGTCGTCACAGGACTCCCATCCGAAGGCCGACGCGGCTGCGGCGCGGGTGCCGGTGGCCTTCGGCCGCGAACGGCGCGAGGTGTTGGCGAAGCGCGGACGGGTGTCAACCGGCGGCCCTCCGACGGAGGGCGGCGCGCCCACCATCCGGGAATGCGGACGATCTGGCCGGGAGGGCGTTCGTTCGTCCGGTGGAGAGAGGCTTTCTTCCGGTGCCCCGAAGGCCGTGTTCGTCAGGCCGCCTGGGCCTCGACGCGGTTCCGGCCCGAGGCCTTTGCGCGATAGAGCGCGAGGTCCGCGCGCTTCAGCATATCGCCGGGACCGACATCCTCGGGCCTGCGGACCGCCACGCCGATCGACACGGTGACCGCGACGCTGCGGGTGTCGCGATGGACCGAGAACGGCATGCCCTCGATCCGCTCGCGGATGCGCTCGGCGATGGCGTGCGCCTCGGCGAGGCCGGCATCGGGCAGGATGATGACGACCTCCTCGCCGCCGTAGCGGGCGACGATGTCGATGGTGCGGGTGTGCAGGCGCACGCGATCGGCGAAGGTGCGCAGCACCGCGTCGCCGGCCTCGTGGCCGTGGGTGTCATTGATCGCCTTGAAGTGATCGATGTCGAGGATCAGCCCGGCCACCGGGCGATCGCGCAGCCGGGGATCGGAGAACAGGCCGGCAAGGTGGTTATCGAGGTAGCGCCGGTTGTGCAGGCCGGTGAGCCCGTCGGTGACGGCCATCTCCATCGAAGCCTGCACGGCGCTGCGCAGGACCTCGGAGAAGCGCTTGCGCCGGATCTGGGTGCGGACCCGCGCGACCAGTTCGTTCCGGTCGACCGGGCGCAGGAGATAATCGTGCACGCCGAAATCCAGGCCGCGCACGATCCGGCTGCGGTCATGCGCCTCGGCGAGCATGATCAACGGCACCTGCCGTGTCCGCTCGAGGTTGCGCAGCTGACTGCACAGGCGCAGTCCGTCGAAGTGCTCGAGGTCGAGGCTGACCATCACGAGGTCGAAGCCGCCCTCCGCCGCAACGTGGATCGCAGCCTGCGGGTCGGTCTCGACCGTGACGGTGTGATACTGGCCGAGCGCGGCGGCCATGCGCTCGGCGGCGCCGCGTCGGTCCTCGACCAGGAGCAGGTTGGCGTTCAAGCCGGTCTCTGCGGTGGCGAGCGCCAGCGGATCGCCCATGCCGAATTCGCGCGAGGCGAGCGCGCGGCTGCGCAATTCGTCCGTCACGGCCTTCAGGCGGACGAGGCTGCGCACGCGGCTGAACAGCGCGGTGTCGTCGATCGGCTTGGTGAGGAAGTCGTCGGCGCCCGCGTCGAGGCCCTTCAGGCGATCGGAGGGCTGGTCGAGGGCGGTCACCATCACCACCGGCAGATGCGCGGTGAGCGGGTTGTTCTTCAGGATGCGGCAGACCTCGAACCCGTCCATGCCGGGCATCATCACGTCGAGGAGGACGATGTCGCACAGGCCCTTCTCGCAGATCGCGATCGCGTCCGCCCCGTTCATGACCGCGACCGTGTCGAAGTATTCCAGCGCGAGCTTCGTCTCCAGAAGCTTCACGTTCGGAAACAGGTCGTCGACGATCAGGACGCGGGCCGACATCGTTCCTCGCTCAAGGATTCAACACGCGATCGAAGGGGCCTGCGACGACGCGAGCCGAACCCTACTTGTCGGCAAGATACGTGCGAACCGTTGCCAAAAACTTCGCGACCGAGATGGGCTTCGATAAATACGCCTCGCAACCGCCTTCGAGGATGCGTTCCTCGTCGCCCTTCATGGCGAAGGCCGTGATCGCCACGACGGGAATGTGCTTGAGGTCGTCGTCCTCCTTGAGCCATTTGGTCACCTCCAGGCCCGAGACCTCGGGCAGCTGGATGTCCATCAGGATCAGGTCGGGGTGGTGCGCGCGGGCGAGTTCGATTGCTTCGATACCGTTGGCGGTCTTGAGGGTCGCGTAGCCATGGGCCTCCAACAGGTCGTTGAAGAGCTTCATGTTCAGCTCGTTATCCTCGACGATCAGCACCGTCTTCTTCATCACGCATCGATCCCGGTGCCGCCGCGCGTCCATTACGGGACGTTACCCGACCTCCCTCCTAAGTAAGCGCCAGATGTTGACGAATCGCAAATCACTTGAAGACGGTGGGTCCGGGCGCAGCTCGGGATCGGACCGGAGGTCGGCTGCCGACGAAAGCTTGGCCATCGACGTGCTCGGCTGGATCGTCGCCGACGAGGACCGATTGTTTCCGTTCCTCAACGCCACCGGCCTGTCGCCCGAGACCGTGCGGGCATCGCTCGGCGACCCGGCCTTCCTGGCCGGCGTCCTCGACCATGTCATGGGCGACGAGGCCGTGCTGCTCGCCTGCGCGCAAGGGCTCGCGGTCAAGCCCGAGCGGATCGCTGCAGCGTGGCATCGGCTCTCGCCGCAGGAGCCCGAAGACTTCTGACGGATCTCGCCGTACGGTCTACGGCATGCAGGGCTTGTCCGGCGACTTGCCGAGGTCGAGGCGGGTCATGTCGCCGAGGATCGCGAAGTCGCCGTAATCGAGCTTGAGCGCGCCGCTGACGCCGTTCTCGTAGAGGTCGAAGGTCAGCGTGTAGATCGGCGTGCGCTCGCCCTCCCCTGGCGTGAAGTAGCTCAGGGTCACCGGCCAGTGCGGGACGGCGGCCATCGTGCCCTGGTGGAGGGGCTTGTCGCGCTCCGGCGCGGCGGCGTTCGCTGGCTCGCTCGCGCGACGGCCGATGATCGCGAGGGTGTCGTAGACCTTGCGGCCGTCATCCGAGCCGTCGAACACCTTGGCCGACATCGTGGTCTCGCCGGCCCGCGCGGCCTGGACGAGGCGGCGCATGTGCAGGCTCGGGAACAGGACCCGGCCCTCGGCGGTGAACTGGTCCTTCTTCGGCTCCTTGAGCCGGACCTTGAACGCGTCGCCGTTCGAATCCGCGGTGCCGTCGACGGCCGGGCTCGGCTCGCCGTTCAGCACCGTCACCGTTCGGAAGCGGAAGTCGCGGGCCTCCCCACCCTCGAACGTGGTGTTGCGCAGGTCCGAGGTCCGGCCGCCGCTCTCGCCGGATTCCAGCACCGTCACCTGCCGGGTCTGCATGGTGTAGCCGCGGCAGGCATCGCCCTTGAAGTCGATGACGATGCGCCCGCGCGCGCTCTCGACCGCCCGCGTCCCGCCGCTGGAGGCGAGCGACAGGTCGTAGACCGCCCTGTGGTTGGCCAGGATCACCGGTTCGGCGCGCTCGGCCTTGGGCGTGGCCGGTGCAGGCGTCTCGGCCGATGGATTGGCCGACACGTCGGGCGCTGCCGGCGCCGCCCAAGCCATGCCGCCGAAGGATGCGGCACCACCCAGGACGGCAAGGACGAGGGCTGTGGCGTGACGTGGCATCGTGGAAACTCCCGAACCGTTGGCGGCGGAGATGGGCGGTGCGTGCGCTGCAGGTCCTGGGTGCAGGTAGTGGGTGACCCGCGCGGAGCAATGCCGGGGCCGGATCAGCGGTAGCCGGCCGCCTGCAACTCGAACAGTTCCGCGTAGCGGCCGCCGACGGTCAGGAGCGCGTCGTGCGTGCCGGATTCGAGCACCCTGCCGTCTTCCAGCACCAGGATGCGGTCGGCCATCCGCACGGTGGAGAAGCGGTGCGAGATCAGCACCGTGGCCCGCCCCGCGCTGAGGTCGCGGAAGCGACGGAACACGTCGTACTCGGCGCGGGCGTCGAGCGCCGCCGTCGGCTCGTCGAGGATCAGGATCTCGGCGTCGCGCATGTAGGCGCGGGACAGCGCGATCTTCTGCCATTCGCCGCCCGAGAGGTCGACGCCGCCCTCGAAGCGCTTGCCCAGGGGCTGTTCGTAGCCCGCCGGCAGCCGCGCGATGACCGCGTCGGCCAGGCCGCGCGATGCAGCCCGCCCGATGCGCCCGGCATCGTCCCGGGCCTCGATCCGTCCGACGGCGACGTTCTCGCCGGCCGTCAGGTCGAAGCGGACGAAGTCCTGGAAGATCGCGCCGATGCGTGCGCGGAGCTTCTCGAGGTCGTAGGCGGAGAGCGGCAGCCCGTCGAGGAGGATGCGGCCTTCCGTCGGGTCGTAGAGGCGCGTCATCAGCTTGACGATGGTCGTCTTGCCCGCGCCGTTCTCGCCGACCAGCGCCAGGGTCTCGCCGGCCGCCAGCGTGAAGCTCAGGTGCCGCACGGCCCAAGTGTCGGAGCCGGGATAGCGGAAGCCGACATCCTCGAAGGCGAGACCCTGCCGGATCGTTTCCGGCATCGGCGCCGGATGCGTCGGCGATCGGATCGCGGGTTCGATGGCGAAGAACGAGAACAGGTCTTCGAGGTACTGCGTCTGCCCGGCGATCTGCGTGAACCCGAGCAGCAGGCCCTCGATCAGACCGCGCAGCCGCTGGAAGGCGCCGGCGAGGAAGGCGAGGTCGCCGATCGAGAAGCCGCCGGCGACCGTGCGCCAGACGATCACAGCATAGGCGGCGTAGTAGGCGAGCGTGCCGAGCGCGGCGAAGGCGCCGCCCCAGCCGGCACGGCGGATCGACAGGGCGCGGTTGTCGGCCACCACCTTGTCGGCCAACCCTGCATAGAGATCGGTGATGTAGCCGTTCAGGCCGAACAGCTTGACCTCCTTGGCCGATTCGACGCTGGCGCCGAGATAGCGCAGGTAGTCGATCCGCCGCCGCTCCGGGGTCCGCATCCAGGCGAGGCGATAGCCGGCGCGGGTGAAATGCGCCTCGTTGAGGAAGGCGGGCACCAGGGCCGCCGCAATCATCACGATCAGCCACGGGGTGTAGACGGCGACACCGGCCGCGAACGAGAGCAGAGTCACCAGGGCCTGCCCTTGCCCGAAGACCTGAGAGATCAGGCCGGTGCGCCCGGTGACCTGCCGCCGTGCCCGCTCCAGCTGGTCCTGCTGCGCGCTGTCCTCGAACTGCGCGAGGTCGAGGGCCGCCGCGTGGCGCATCAGCCGGAGCGAGGCGGCGTTGGAATAGAGGTCGGCGACCAGTCCATCGACGAGCGTGCTCAGCCGGCCGATCAGGTCGGCGAGGATGGCGAGGGCGAGTTCGGCGGCAACGAGCGCGGCGAGCCGCGACAGGTGCGGGTCCGAGAGCCACGCGTCGAGGCTCATCGGTGTGGTTCGGGGCCGCGCATGTTCCGCGACGATCGCGTCGAGGATCAGCTTGGCGAGCCAGAGCGTCGCCACCGGCAGCCCGGCGCCGAGGAGACGCAGGGCCAGGCTCGCGACGAACAGGCGCGGGCTCGCGGTGCGGACCTGGGCGAACAGGGCCGGCAAGTACCGCAGCGATCCGAAACGTTCGGCGAGATGTCGCCGCGCGGCGGCGACGGGGGCGGCGAGGACGGCGTCGAGGGGAGCGGTCGGCATTCCGCCGGGTATGGGCCGCCGCGCACGCGGCGTCGATGCCGAAAGCCGGTCGCGACGTGCGGCGCCGCGCCAAATTCCCCGAACGCGCCTCGATCGCGCCGGGCCTGTTGACGGACCGCTTGCGGCTCCGCGCCACGCTTTGCTCCGGCAGCGCAAAAACTCTATCCTGCCAAAAGTTTAAGATAACAGGCCTATTGGAGGGACCATGCTGAGCGGCTCGGCGATCTTGCGGATCTCGCTTCTGCTGGTCGTCGCGGGCTGTCTCGCCGCCCTGATCCAGTATCTTTTGCCGCATGCCGCGCCGACGGCGGGCGTACCCTCCGCGACGCCGTCTCCCGTCGCTCCGGCGCCGCGGACCATCGTGACGTCGCCGCCATACGCCGCCCCTCCACGCGACGTCGTCGCGAGCCCGAAACCGTCGCCGGCGGCCGTTCCGCCGCCTGCCCCCGTTCCCGTTCCTGTTCCGATGCCCCAGCCGACCGAACAGGCTGCGGCCGCTCCGCCGCCCCTATTGGGGGCACCGCCCGCCCCATCCGAACCAGCGCCGCCGCAGCCGACCGGCCAGGCGGAGGTGGACGAGGCCGACAGCACCGCCGGCCCGCGCGCGCTGGCGCTCGTCGACCTCAACACCGCGTCCGTCGCGGAACTGAACGGCCTGCGCGGCGGCGGGAGCATCGGGCGTGCGATCGTCCAGCGCCGGCCCTACACGGCGATCGACCAGTTGCTGTCGAAGCGCGTGCTCAGCCGCGCGACCTACGACAAGATCAAGGATCAGGTCACGGTCCGATAAAGGCTCCCTCCGGCGAAACCGGGCGGTGCTTGTCAGGCAAGGACGGTGGGCAACGGGCGCCGCAACTGGCGCGGCCCATGTCGGTTGCCTATTGTGGGCGCAACGGACGGATCGTCTGCGCTGGTGATCCGCCATCATGGTGCGAGGAGTTGCGCATGTTCACCCAGACCGGCAGCGCGATCCTCCGGGACGACCTCGGCGTGGAGGAGACGACCGAGACCGACAACATCGTCCGATGGGACGGTGAGCGCCTGTACGTCGAGCACGACGTGTACCACAACGGCCAGCTGGTCCACCGCAAGTACCGCCGCAACGTCACCGAGCCGGTCGCCCGGGCGCTGCTCGCCGTGATCAACCGCGCGAAGCAATGAGGCGGCTGCTCCTCGCCGCCCTCGCGGGTTGGTCCCTCATCGGCCCTGCCGCCGCGCAGGGCGGCGGTCGCGTCGGCGTGCGCTACGTGGCGCCCGAGCGCTTCACCGACGCGGCGGACCGCTGGGGCTCCTCCGGCCGGAGCCTGCGCGCGACTCTGGCGGACATGACGCGGATCTTCCAGGACCTCGCCGACCGGCGGCTCGGCCCGGACGAGAGCCTCGACATCACCGTTCTCGACATCGACCTGGCGGGATACGAGCGGCCCGGATTCGGCTCGCCGACGGGCGTGCGGGTGGTCCAGGATTTCACGCCGCCACGGATCAAGCTCGCCTACGTGCTGCGCCGCGGCAGGCGGGTGGTCGCCAGCGGCGAGGACACCGTCAGCGACCTCAACTTCATGCTGAATGCCAACCCGCGCTTCGCGACGGGCGGCCTGTACTACGAGCGCGCGGTCCTGCACGACTGGTTCGGCCGCCGATTTCCGCAAGCGGCCGGGCGCGGATGAGACCTCAGGCCGGCCATTGCGGCGTGCGCTTCTGCAGGAACGCGTCGATGCCCTCCCCGGCATCGGCGAGCATCATGTTC
>CAZZZJ010000050.1:0-2445 GCA_964658355.1 Beijerinckiaceae bacterium | reverse complement strand
GCGCTTCTGCAGGAACGCGTCGATGCCCTCCCCGGCATCGGCGAGCATCATGTTCCGGGTCATCACCTCGGCTGTGTAGGCGTAGGCCTCCTCCAGACCGAGCTCCATCTGCCGCCCGAACGCCTCCTTGCCGATCGCCACCACCCGCGCAGACTTGGTCGCGATGCGCGCGGCCATGGCGCGCACCGTCGCGCCGAGGTCGGCCGCCGGCACGACCCGGTTGACGAGGCCGATGCGCAACGCCTCCGCGGCGTCCACAGGCTCGCCGAGCAGCAGCATCTCCATGGCGGCCTTGCGTGGCACGGCGCGCGCGAGCGCGACCATCGGCGTGGAGCAGAACAGACCAATATTGACGCCGGGCGTCGCGAAGCGCGCGTCGCCGGTGCAGACCGCGAGATCGCAGGTCGCGACCAGCTGGCAGCCGGCAGCGGTGGCGATGCCGTGCACCTGAGCGATCACGGGCTGCGGCAAGCGGGTGATTGCCAGCATCAGCCGTGAGCAGGCGCGGAAGACCTCCGCGGCAGCCTCGCGGCCGGGATGCGCGCGCATCTCCTTGAGGTCGTGCCCGGCGCAGAAGGCCGGGCCGGCGCCGCGCAGTACCACGACGCGGACGCTCCGATCGTCGGAAATGACGTCGAGCGCATCCTGGAGCGCCGCCATCAGGCCGAGCGAGAGGGCATTGCGCGCCGACCCACGGTTCAGCGTTAGCGTAGCGATGCCGCCAGCATCCTCGCGCAGCAGAAGCGGCGCATCGTGGTGCGCGATCGGCGTCGCGGTCGAGGACATGCCGGGGCTCCCGTGGCGATGGTTGCCCAGCCTAGCACGGCCGCACCGGCTTTCGAGGGGCGCTCAGCTGCGGTGCGTGGACAGGTCCTGCGTGTCGAGCGGACCGCCGTCATACTCGTCGACTTCGAGATCGATCCGCGCGAAATCCGCGCCGCCGTGCCACCACACCACCGGGCTGACCGACATCAGCCCTTGGACACCGCATAACGTTTCCGCGAGGCCGGCATCGACGAAGAGGTGACGCGGGCTGATCGCGTCGAGGCATCCGGCGAGGGACGTCCCGCGCAAGCTGAGGTCGAGCGGCATCACCGTGACGCCGACGGAGCCGAGGCCCTGCCAGATGGCCAGAACGTCGGGCTGGTTGCGCATCAGCAGGGCGACGACGTCGCCCTCCCCCAAGCCCTCGTGCAGGGCCCAGCGGGCGTAGCGGTTGCGACGCTCGCCGGCGGGCGCGTCGGCCGCTTCGGCGATACGCAACTGCGGCGTGGCGATGGCGTGATCTGGCTCTGCGAGAGGGTTGAGGGCGAGGTGCATGCGGGTTCGAATCCGGCTCTGGGCGGGAGATGTCGCACTCCGATCTGCTCGTCACCGGTTAATAGCAGGCTTCGATCCGCCGAACCGGCCGGGATCAAGTCGAAACAGGTTTCGGTGCGGCGTCGGGGCAGACGTAGGGCGGCAAGCCCGAGATGCCGACGCGAAATCGAAGCGCCTGATCGCTGCGAGGATAACGCTTAACCGTGCCATTGCGCTGACTTTGCCGCATTCGTCCTGAGGCAATCCGCCGTGTCCGATCCCCTGTGCGGCGCTGAAGGTTCGGCGTATCTCGCCTCGGTGAACGACTCGCCAGAAGTCGTCGAAGACGATGAGGAACCCTTCGCCCATGCGCATGATAGCCACGGCCGCCCTGTTGACCGCCGGCCTCGCCGCTCTGCCCGCCGAGGCGCAGATCCGCAACGCGCCGGCGCCACGGGCGCTGGAGTTCGCCGCCTACATCTTCGCCGCATCGAACGTCTGCGGCTATCGGATCGAGACGGATACGTTCGAGGCGCTGCTGGCCAAGCAGGGCACCCGTTCGGCCGACGTCAGCCCGCGCGGTCCCTTCGGCGCCCGGGTGCAATCGATCTTCGCGCTGATGTCGAACGACATGGCGCAGCACCGCGAGAAGGCCTGCCTCGCAGTCGCCGGCGAGTACGGCCCCGAGGGCACCGTGGTGAAGAACGTGTTGCTGCCGGCCTCGGCCGAAGCGCCCCCCGCTGCCGCCGAAAAGCCGGCGGAGCCGGTGCCGGCCCCGAAGCCAGGTCAGTAGCGCCTCAAGGCAAGCGCCATTCGATCGGCGCCTGCCCGTGCCGGGCGAGCCACGCGTTGGCTTGGCCGAACGGGTCCGAGCCCGGAAAATCGCGGGCACGGTTCAACGGGGACGGGTGGCCGCTCTCGAACACGCCGTGCCGGATCCGGTCGACGAGCGCGGCGCGCGCCCGTGCCTGTGCGCCCCAGAGCAGGAACGCGGCGGGTTCCGCGCGCGCCGAGACGGCCGCGACCGCCTCGTCGGCGAGCGCCGCCCAGCCGAACCGGAGATGCGCGCCGGCCTGTCCGGCCTCGACGGTGAGGGCGCTGTTCAGGAGCAGGACGCCTTGCCGGGCCCAGGGCGTGAGGTCGCCG
>CAZZZJ010000049.1:9941-13018 GCA_964658355.1 Beijerinckiaceae bacterium | reverse complement strand
CGGCCGCCGCGCGGGCGGCCTTCGCCGCCTTCAACGCCGCCCGCTTCGTCTCGGCCCAGCCGACCTTCGTCGCCTGGCGCCCGCGGGCGACGGCGAGCGCCCCGTCGGGTACGTCGTCGGTGATCACCGAGCCCGAGGCGACGAAGGCGCCGGCCCCCACCGTCACGGGGGCGACGAGGGCCGAATTCGAGCCGATGAAGGCGCCCGCCCCGATCGTGGTGCGGTGCTTCGAGACCCCGTCGTAGTTGCAGGTGATGGTGCCGGCGCCGACGTTGGCGCCCGCGCCGATCTCGGCATCGCCGAGATAGGTCAGGTGCGCGGCCTTCGCGCCGGGACCGAGCCGGGCGTTCTTCAACTCCACGAAGTTGCCGATCGTGGCGCCGGCCTCCAGCACCGTGCCGCCGCGCAGGCGCGCGAACGGGCCGATGCTGGCGCCGGTCTCGAGCCGGACGTCCTTGAGGTGCGAGAACGCGTGGACGACGCAGCCGTCGTCGATCCGAACGCCGGTGTCGAACACCACGTTCGGCTCGACGAGCACGTCGCGGCCGAGGATCGTGTCGTGGCTCAGGAACACCGTTTCGGGTGCGATGAGCGTCGCGCCGCCGAGCTGGGCACCGCGGCGCAGGCGCGCCTGGATCGCGGCCTCCGCGACGCCGAGCTGTACCCGGTCGTTGACGCCCTGCGCCTCCGCTTCCGTCACCGGCACCACCGCGACGGACAAGCCGTCGCCGACCGCGAGGGACACGGCGTCGGGCAGGTAGTACTCGCCGGCCGCGTTGTCGTTGCCGATGCGCTCCAGCAGCGCGAGCGCGTGGGCGCCCGAGAGCGCCATGAGCCCGGCATTGCACAGGCGCACGCGCCGTTCCTCGACGGTCGCATCCTTCTCCTCGCGGATCGCCATCACGCGGGCGCCCTCGGTCAGGACGCGGCCGTAGCCGGCGGGCTCGTCGGTCTCGAAGGCGAGCACCGCCACCGCCGCGCCGTCGGCCAGCGGCGCCCGCAGGCGTGCCAGGGTCTCGCCGGTGATCAGCGGCGTGTCGCCGAACGCCACGATCACGTCGTCGCCCTCCCCCAGGACCGCGCGCGCCGCGAGAACCGCATGCGCGGTGCCGAGGCGCTCGACCTGCGGGTAGATCTCGGAACCCGGCGCGAGCGCGGCGATCTCGCGGGCGACATCGGCGCGCCCGGGCTCGGCCACCACGGCGATGCGCGCCGCGCCCGCCGCCTGGACCGCGGCCAGCACGTGGCCGAGCATGCTCCGCCCGGCCAGCCGATGCAGCACCTTCGGCAGGTCCGATCGCATGCGCGTGCCCTTGCCCGCCGCCAGCACGATCGCGGTGAGGCTTCGCAGCGCGGGGTCCGGTGTGGTCATCGCGTCGGGGTTCCCGGGAGGTTCGCTGATGCCGCCCTCCGGGACCGGCGGGCGACGGATCGAGACGACGGATTAGCCGATCGCGCCCGTCACGCAAAACGGCGCGCCGGTCCTTCGGTGGGCGCGGCCTCGATCACACAGGCTTCGAAATTCGCGAGCGGCCGCCGACCTTAACGGAGGGTTCAGGTGCCGAGATGGTAAAGGGGACCGATTGTTGCGAACCGTTTCCGAGGTCGCGCTGTTTCCGACCATCCGGCCGACCCACCTGAACGAGGGGCACGACGCTGCCGACCGATTCGCGCTCCGACACCTCCCGCACCCCCTCAAGCCTCGATCCCGCAGGCCCCGATCTTCGAGACCGCACCCGCCGCGACCTGGTGCGCCTCGCAGCCGTGGGCGCCGTCCTGGCCGGCGCCGGGTTGCGGGTCGTCCCTGCGGCCGCCGAGGACGCCCCTGCTCTCCCGGCGGCCGGCACGCCCTTCGACGCCGCGACGGTGCCCGATCTCGCCCGCGCCTTCGCCAAAAGCGCTTACGCCGCGCCCCGCACCGACGACCTCCCGGCCAGCCTCAAGGGCTTGAGCCGCGAGCAGTACGGCGCCATCCGCACGAAGCCCGCCGCCGCGATCTGGGCCGGCGACGATGTCGGCTTCACGATCGAGCCGCTGCATCGCGGGGCGATCTTCGCCGGCCGCGTCGCGCTGTTCCTGGTCGAGGACGGCCGCATCCGGCCGATCGCCTACGATCCGGCGAGCTTCGACACCGGCGGCGTCGCCCTGCCGGACTTCTCCGAGGATCCGGGCTTCTCGGGCTTTCGCCTGCGCGCCCGCTTTCCCGACGGGCCCGACCTGTCGGACTTCGCGGTGTTCCAGGGCGCCTCGTTCTTCCGGCTCGTCGCCAAGGGACAGGGCTTCGGCATCAACGCCCGCGCGCTGACCCTCCGCCCGGCCGATTCCCGCGGCGAGGAGTTCCCGATCTTCCGCGCGGTGTTCATCGAGCGCCCGGCCGACGGCGCCCTCGTCCTGCACGCCCTGATCGATTCCGAATCCGCCTCCGGCGCGCTGCGGATGGTGCTCCGGCCCGGCACCGAGGCCTCGACCACCGAGGTCGCGACCACGATCTTCGCCCGCAAGGCGATCGATCATCTCGGGCTGGGCGGCATGCAGGCGAGCTACCTGTTCGGGCCCGAGGACCGGCGGCGCGTCGACGACGCGCGCGCGGCCGCCTTCTCGGCCGCCGGCCTGCAGATCCACAACGGGGCCGGCGAGGCGATCTGGCGCCCGGTGCACAATCCCGATGCCCTGCAGATCTCGTCGTTCATGGACGAGAACCCGAAGGGTTTCGGGCTGATGCAACGGGCCCGGACCTACGACGACTTCGAGGACGACGTGCAGCACTGGGAGTGGCGCCCCTCGCTCTGGCTGGAGCCGGCCGACGCCTGGGCCGGGGGGACGGTGACCCTGATCGAGATCCCGAGCGATTCCGAGTTCAACGAGAACGTGCTGGCCTATTGGCGGCCGAAGGAACCCGTGGCCGCCGGCTCCGAGACCACCTTCCGCTACCGCCAGCACTGGGGCTGGCAATCCCCCGTCCCGGGACCGCTGGCGACCGTCACCGGAACCCGCAGCGGGCGCGGCGGCTCCGGCACGCGCCGCCTGTTCCTGGTGGATTTCACCGGAGAGGCGCTGCTCTCGGAGGGCGGCCTCGA
>CAZZZJ010000049.1:0-9841 GCA_964658355.1 Beijerinckiaceae bacterium | reverse complement strand
CGCGAGGCGGGCAGACGAGGATTTTCGAAGGCCGTGCGCATGGACGATTCCACCCCCCTCCCCGCGATCGCAGGGCGTGAGCACGCGTCGGCCGGTTCCTGCACGACGCCCTTCACGGCGCCCTTCCGCGAGGCCCTTCCGCCGGAATCGTCCCTGGTCATGCCGGTGCAGAGCCTGGCCGCCTGGGATCCGGCCGCCGGCCACGCGCCGTCCCGGCACCCTGCGCGCCCGTGGGCGTCCCGGCTCGTCGTCTTCGGCGGCGCGATCGCGCTGACCGCCTATGGCGGCTGGCAGATGTACGAGACCGTGTCGGTCTCGGGCTCGCCGACGGCGCTCCAGTACGTGCTGGTCGCGCTGTTCCTGCTGACCTTCTCCTGGATCGCGCTCGCCTTCACCAGCGCGATCCTCGGCTTCGCCGTGCTGCTCCGCCGCCCGCGCCTGCCGCCGGTGCCGACGGCGCTCGCCACCCGCACCGCCATCCTGATGCCGGTCTACAACGAGGGCACGGCCCGCACCTTCGCCGCGATCGAGGCGATGCGCGAAGCGGTCGACGCCACCGGCCTCGGCGCGGCCTTCGACTGGTTCGTGCTCTCCGATTCGACGCAACCCGACGCCTGGATCGCGGAGGAGCGCGCCTTCCTGGCGCTCCGCGCCGCCCTCGGCGCGGATGCGCGCCTGTACTACCGCCACCGCCGGAAGAACCACCACCGCAAGGCCGGCAACATCGGCGACTTCGTCACCCGCTGGGGCGCGGCTTACGACCACATGCTGGTGCTCGACGCCGACAGCCTGATGACCGGCGACAGCGTCGTCCGGCTCGCCGGCGCGATGGAGGCCGACCCGGATGCCGGCATCGTCCAGACGCTGCCCCTGATCATCAATCGCAACACGCTGTTCGCCCGGGTGACGCAGTTCGCCGCCCGCATCTACGGGCCGGTGATCGCCACGGGCCTCGGCCACTGGTCGGGCCGCGACGGCAATTACTGGGGCCACAACGCGATCATCCGGACGCGGGCCTTCGCTGCGTCCTGCGGTCTGCCGGACCTCCCCGGAAAGCCGCCCTTCGGCGGCCACGTGCTCAGCCACGACTTCGTGGAAGCCGCCCTGATCCGCCGGGCCGGCTGGGCGGTGTACATGCTGCCGACGCTGCCGGGCTCGTACGAGGAAAGCCCACCCTCGCTGATCGACGTGGCGGTACGCGACCGGCGCTGGGCGCAGGGCAACCTCCAGCATGCGCGGATCATCGGGGCGGCGGGCCTGTCGCCGGCCTCGCGCCAGCACTTCGCCACCGGCATCGCGGGCTACATGGCCTCGCCGTTCTGGCTGTGCCAACTCGTCGTCGGCATCGCGCTGGTGCTGCAGACTGCCTACGTGAAACCGGAATACTTCACCACCGAGTTCGGACTCTACCCGGTCTTCCCGCGCTTCGACCCGGTGCGCGCGCTGCAGCTCTTCGGGTTGACCATGGGCATCCTGCTCGCCCCGAAGGTCCTGGGCCTCCTCCTCGCGCTGATCGACGGGCCCGTGCGCCGGGCCTGCGGCGGCGGCGGACGTCTGATCGCGTCCTGCCTCATCGAAATCCTGCTCTCGGCGCTGATCGCGCCGATCGCGATGGTGATCCAGTCGGGCTCGGTGTTCAGCATCCTCGCCGGGCGCGACACCGGCTGGAACCCGCAGCGGCGCGACGACGGCTCGATCCCGCTGGCCGACATCGTTCGCCGCCACCGCTGGCATATGCTGCTCGGGCTCGTCTCCGGCGTCGCGGCCTTCGCCATCGCCACCTCGCTGTTCCTCTGGATGGCGCCGACCATCCTCGGCCTCGTCCTCGCGATCCCGATCTCCTGGGCGAGCGGACAGCTGGGCCTCGGCCTCGCCCTGAAACGGCGCGGCCTGTTGATGACGCCGGAGGAGCGCGACCCGCCGCCGATCGCCACCCGGGCCGGCGACCTCGCCGCCCGCAACGCCGCCCGCGGCCTCGACGAGGCCGACGCCCTCGAGGCCCTGCACGCCGATCCGGCGCTGGCGGAGGCCCATACCCGCATGCTGCCGAGCGCCGAGCCGCGCCCGCGCGGCCGGGTCGACCTCGACCACACCTTGGCCCAGGCGAAGGTCGTCGAGGCCGAGACGCTCGACGAGGCCCGCACCTGGCTCGCCTCTAAGGAGCGCATGGCCCTCCTCCACGATCGCGCCCTCCTCGACCGGCTCGCGCGTCTCGCGTCCTGACCCGATTTTCGAGATGTCCGCCGGCTCCGAACTCCGCTACAACCCGATCCGCCGGAAGGGTGGCCGAGTGGTTTAAGGCAGCGGTCTTGAAAACCGCCGTGGGGGCAACTCCACCGTGGGTTCGAATCCCACCCCTTCCGCCACTTCAGTCCCAAAAGCTGGGCATGCCGATTTGCCGCCGGGACGGTTGAAAGCGTGCGGAGTCGCTTTCCCTTCGATCCCATGATGCGAACTTCGGCCTCCCCGACCTCGACCCTTCGGGCGAAGGCGCGCAGGTGATCCCGCCGATAGTCGCCTCCCTCGAGCCTGATCCGCTGGCGCGCCGCGTCGGCGAACCGGCGCACGGTGACGGGCGTCGCCGCCCGATTGCCGGAGCTTTCGAGCATGGCCCGCGCGCGCGTTCGGCATCGACTTGCGCCTGGTCCCGAAGCGCCTTCAGACCGGCGATACGGTCTTTCAACGCCGGGTCGGTGATATCGGCCACGCCTGATTCGATCGCGTCGTAGAGCCGCTTGAGCCGCAGATCGGTCTCGGCCGCCCGGCGGTTCATGCCAACTCTCATTGATCAGCACGCATGGGCTCACTGGCGCAGTCCGACGGAGGTGATGCGCCGGGGCTGGGCGATGATCCTGTTTCAAGCGTCGCAACAATGGTCGAGGCTGTCCGCGTCGGATCGGAAGATGCGGTTGCGGAGGCAGTCGTCCCGCATGAACTGCCGGAGGTTGCTGCCAGAGGTTTTCGATGGGGTTGAGTTCGGGTGAGCGCGCCGGCAGGGGCAGCAGGGCGATGGTGTCGGGGACGGGCAACTTCCTGGTGGTGTGCCGGCCGGCCTGTTCGAGCAGGAGCACGGCGTGGGCGCCCGGAGCGACGGTTGCCGCGATCGCTTCGCGGTGATGGGCCATGGGTTGTGTGGTGTAGCGGGGCATGACCAAGCCTGCGCCGACGCTCCGGGCCGGACAAATCGCTCCGACGATGTGGGCGGAAGGCCGTGCGCCGATCCTTTGGGGCCGAGGGACGCGTTCCACGCTTGGCCCAGCGTCGCTGGCCGAGCGTCGGGTGAGCGTGTTCTTCCGGCCGACACGGGCCTTGTCGCAGAACCAGACCCCTACGGGCTCGGCCCCGACAGCCTGCGCGATCTGCGCCAGACGGTCGGGGAAGTTTTTCTGAAAAACGGCGGCCGCATCGGGGGCTTGGGCATGATGGCGCGGGCGAGCCGAGAGCTTGCGGTCGCCGATCGCCCGCAAGATCCGGCTCAAGGTCTGCTCCGAGACCGACACGCCTCAGGCTCCAACACCAGAAGGCAAAATCATGAGCCGGATAGCGACGCTACCCCGCGTGAGCCTCGCTCAACGTGGCTTGGTATCAGAGGATCTCGCCGCCGCCGCGCTCGTCGTCGCGGGGTGAGGCTCACACGGGCAGCGGGCTGTCCGTCTTGACCTCCTCCATCACCGCGTAGGTGCGCGTCTCCTTCACGCCGGGCAGATCGACCATGACCTGTCCGAGGAAGCGGCGATAGGCGGCCATGTCCTTCACCCGGGCCTTGAGCAGGTAGTCGAAGCCTCCGGCCACCATGTGGCATTCCAAGATCTCCGGCACGCGGCGGACCTCCTCGGAGAAGCGGTCGAACACGGTGCCGGTGGTCTTGTCGAGCAGCACCTCGATGAACACCAGCAATCCCAGATCGAGCATCGCCGGATCGAGGCGGGCACCGTAGCCGGTGATGTAGCCCTCGCGGGTCAGCCGCTTCAGGCGCTCGGCCGTGGCGGTGGGCGAAAGCCTCAGCCGCTCGGCGAGGTCGACGGTCGATATGCGTCCGTCCAGCTGAAGGATGCGCAGGATGGCCGCATCGATCGAGTCCGCGATTTTCACCGGTAGAATGCCATGTCTATGGAAAATCCGCCGGGTTTCGACGTGATCGGTGGATTTTAGCACCGCGCCGCCGCCGCTACAAAATCGCTTGTCCGGCCAGGTGTCGAGGGAGACGGGTTCTGCCATGTCGATCGTGTCTTCGGTCCCGCGCGTCGCGCCCGCTCGCGCGCCCTTTGCGGATTTCCGGGACCCATTACCGGTCCTGTCGCCGCTGCGGACGGCGATCGTCGCGGCTCACCGGCGCCCCGAAGCGGAGTGCCTGACGCCGCTCCGCGACCTCGCGCAGCTTCCTCCGAAGGCGGCGGCCCGTGTCGCCGCGACGGCACGCGGCCTCGTCGCGGGCCTGCGGCGGACCACGCCGCGGGGCGGCGTCGCGGGCTTGATCCACGAATACGACCTGTCGAGCCAGGAGGGCGTCGCCCTGATGTGCCTCGCCGAGGCCTTGCTGCGCATTCCGGACGCCGCGACCCGCGATGCGCTGATCCGCGACAAGATCGCTCCCGGCGATTGGCGGGCCCATCTCGGACACAGCCCCTCGCCGTTCGTCAATGCGGCCACCTGGGGACTTCTGGCGACCGGCAAGCTCACCGCGACGACGAGCGAGAGCGGCCTGTCCACGGCCCTGACGCGCCTGATCAGGCGGGGCGGGGAGCCGTTGATCCGCCGGGGCGTGGACCTCGCCATGCGGTTGATGGGCGAGCGGTTCGTGCTGGGTGAGACCATCGCCGAGGCCCTGCACCGGGCGCGCCGCCGTGAGGCGAAGGGGTTCACCTATTCCTACGACATGCTCGGGGAGGCCGCGGTCACCGCCGAGGATGCCGACCGCTACCAAGCTGCCTACGAGGCGGCGATCCATGCCATCGGGCAGGCGTCCGCCGGACGGGGCATCTTCGGCGGGCCGGGCATCTCGATCAAACTCTCGGCGCTTCATCCGCGTTACACCCGGATGAAGCGCGGCCGCGTGCTGGCGGAGCTGACGCCTCGGGTGAAGGCATTGGCCCTGCTGGCCAGGGGATACGACATCGGTCTGAACATCGACGCCGAGGAAGCCGACCGGCTCGACCTGTCCCTCGACATCTTCGAGGCGCTGGCCACCGATCCGGAGCTCGGGGCGTGGAACGGGCTCGGGTTCGTCATCCAGGCCTACGGGCGGCGCTGCCCCTTCGTCATCGATTGGCTCGTCGATCTCGCCCGCCGGAGCGGCCGCCGCCTGATGGTACGGCTGGTGAAGGGCGCCTACTGGGACAGCGAGATCAAACGGGCGCAAGTCGAGGGCCTGTCCGACTTCCCGGTCTTCACCCGCAAGGTCCACACCGACGTCTCGTACCTCGCCTGCGCGCGGAAGCTGCTCGCCGCGCCGGACGCGGTGTTTCCGCAATTCGCCACCCACAATGCGCAGACCCTGGCCGGCATCGTGGAGATGGCCGGTCCCGGCTTCCGGTCCGGAGACTACGAGTTCCAGTGTCTGCACGGGATGGGCGAGCCCCTCTACGAGGCCGTGGTCGGCCCGGGCGGCCTCGACCGGCCGTGCCGGATCTATGCTCCCGTCGGCACGCACGAGACCCTGCTCGCCTACCTCGTCCGGAGGCTCTTGGAGAACGGCGCAAACTCCTCCTTCGTCAACCGCATCGCCGACGAGTCCGTATCGATCGAAGACCTCATCGCCGATCCGGTCTCCGCGGTGCGGGCGATGCGCGAGCCGGGGGCGGCGCATGAGCGGATCGCGGCCCCGCGCGACCTGTTCGGCGCTCAGCGACCGAACGCGATGGGCCTCGATCTGAACGACGAGGCCGTGCTCGCCCAACTCGCCGCCGACCTGCCCGCGGGAGCCGCCACGGCCTGGACCGCCGTTCCATCCGGACGCTCCGCTGCGGAGGCCCGCGACCGGGTCCTCAACCCAGCCGATTGCGGCGACGTGGTGGGCCATGTGCGCGTCGCGGAGCGAGCCGACATCGCCCACGCGCTGGCGGCTGCATCGGCGGCGGCACCGGACTGGGCCGCGACGCCACGGACCCACCGCGTCGGGCTGCTCCGTGCCGCGGCGGACGCCTTCGAGATCCGGATGCCGGTGCTGCTCGGCCTGATCGTGCGGGAAGCGGGCAAGTCCCTCGCGAATGCCGTGGCCGAGGTGCGGGAGGCGGTGGACTTCCTGCGCTACTATGCCGGCGAGGTCGAACGGGTCTGCGGTCTCGGTCCTGGGCGGTCCCTCGGCCCGGTCGCCTGCATCTCACCCTGGAACTTTCCCCTTGCGATCTTCACCGGGCAGGTGGCGGCGGCGCTCGCAGCCGGCAACACCGTGCTCGCCAAGCCTGCGGAGGAAACCCCGCTGGTCGCAGCCGAGGCCGTGCGGCTCTTGAACGAGGCCGGAATCCCCGCGGATGTGCTGCACCTCCTCCCCGGTGCGGGCGAGGTCGGCGCCGTGCTCGTCGCCGATGCGCGGGTTCAGGGCGTGACGTTCACCGGCTCGACCGCCGTCGCCCGCCTGATCCAGCGGACCCTCGCGGACCGCCTCACCGCGGCCGGCCGGCCGGTGCCGTTCATCGCCGAGACCGGCGGCCAGAACGCCATGATCGTGGATTCCTCGGCCCTGCCCGAGCAGGTGGTGGCGGATGTCCTCGCCTCCGCCTACGATTCGGCCGGCCAACGCTGCTCGGCCCTGCGTATCCTGTGTCTCCAGGAGGAGATCGCGGACCGGACGCTCTGCTTGCTGCACGGCGCCCTGTCCGAGTTGGAGGTGGGCGACCCCCGGCGCCTGTCCGTCGACATCGGTCCGGTGATCACCGCCGGGGCGGCCAAAGGGATCACCCGCCACATCGCGACGATGCGGACGCGCGGCCACAGGATCACGCAATGTGGGACGTCTCCGGAGATGGACGCGGGCACCTTCGTGCCCCCCACGGTGATCGAGATCGGCAAGGTCTCGGACGTGGAGGCCGAGGTGTTCGGTCCCGTGCTCCACGTGCTCCGCTATCGGCAGAACGCGCTCGATGCGCTCGTCGACGCCATCAATGCCACCGGCTACGGGCTGACCTTCGGCCTGCACACGCGAATCGATGAGACCATCACACGCGTCCTCGGCCGGATCGAGGCCGGCAACGTCTATGTCAACCGCAACACCATCGGCGCTGTGGTCGGCGTGCAGCCGTTCGGCGGCTCGGGTCTCTCCGGCACGGGGCCGAAGGCCGGCGGGCCGCGCTACCTGCGCCGCCTGCTGGCCCGTCCGGCCCCGTACGCGGCCGGCGACGAAACGGCTCCATCGCCGGCCGATCCGGTCGCCCAGGATTACCTCCGGTGGCTGCGGCAGCGAGGCCGAGCCGACCTTGCGGCACGGGTCGAAGGGTATCTCGCCCGCACGCCCGCCGGCGCCGAACGCGCGTTGCCGGGCCCGGTCGGCGAGCGCAACACTTACAGCCTTCGCCCCCGTGGCCGGATCGCGGCCGTAGCCTCGGGCGAGATGGGAACCCTGCTCCAGGTCGGCGCGATCCTGGCGACCGGCCAGACCGCCGTGATCACGGCCGCAAGGGCATCGTCGGGCCTGTTCGACGGCTTGTCCGCGGCTTTCCTGCGGAGGATCGTCCCCGCCGCGGATCCCACGACCGCCCCCGGCCTCGGCGGCGTGCTCCACGAGGGCGAACGGGCCGACCTCATGGGGCTCATCCGCCGGATCGCCGAACGGAGCGGTCCGATCCTGACGATCTGGTCGATCCCCTCGGCGTCCGATCCGGAGGCGGATTACGAGCCGTCGGATCTCTTCCAGGAACGCTCGGTGTCGATCAATACGGCGGCGGCGGGCGGCAATGCGAGCCTGATGGCACTCGACGCCTGACTCCCTGTGATCGCGCAGTGGGTGAGAGGATCGGCAAGAGAAACCGCCGGCAGCGTCCATCCCGGACGGAGCGATCACGACGGGCCTCGAAGCCGTGCCGACGCCCGTTGCGGTTGCCCACGGTCGAATCATCAGCTTGACCGTGGTTTGTCCCGGCAAGTCCGCTGTCGATTGGAGGCGGTTTGCGGCGTTCAGGAGCGGAGGCGCCGGTCCATCTGGGATGGGAGGTCAGGCAGCCTGCGCGTGATGGCGCAAGCGGCGATCGATCAGGGTCTGGCGCTCGAGGTGCCCGCTCGCACAGGACGTTCACGCGGGGCGGATCCTTCGACCGGGCAGCCTCCATGTCGATCCGGCCCGCACGATGGCACCGACCCTCGGTGCGGTCTCCAAACGGAGCGACGACCAGGAAGGCGGCTCGTCGGCCGCGGACGAACACCTCACGCGCGAGCGGTCCCGGTATCCATCGAACGGGGGCCATCCCGATCCCCGTCCGCCGGAGACCGTCCCGGCTCGTGCCGATGTCCTTTCGGACGCCGCGAATCATACCGCGTCAGCGACGCCAGACGTTTTATGGGTCCCCATCCTGAAGAGGGAAACCGGTTCGAAGACGGTTTCCAGGTCGAGAACGGTACAGGGGCGGCCATACAGATAGCCTTGCAGCTCATGGCATCCGATCAATCTGAGGATCCGCTCCTGCTCGGCATTCTCGACACCCTCGGCCGTAATCGCCATGTTGAGGCCACGCGCGATGTCATGGATCGCCCTGACGATCACCTGACTGTCGCTTCGCGTTCCGAGCTTTCTGACGAAGGACCGGTCGATCTTGACCCTGTCGAACGGGAAGAAGCTCAGATAGCTCAAGGACGAATAACCGGTCCCGAAGTCGTCGAGAGCCACCCGTATGCCGAGGGCGCGAAGCCGGCGCAAGATATCGAGCGCCGCACCGGCGTCGGATACCAGCACCGTTTCGGTCAGTTCGATTTCCAACTGATCAGGCTGCAATCCAGATTCGGACAGGGCCGAAAGGATGCGATCGGGCAGGTCGCGATCGTGGAATTCGACTGGGGAAATGTTCACCGATACGCGGCGATTGTTGGGCCAGGTCGCGGCTTCGGCGCAGGCGGCCTTGATGACCCATGCTCCAATCTGGACGATCAGTCCGCTCTCTTCGGCAAGGGGGATGAATTCCGCCGGCGGTACGAGGCCTCGGGTCGGATGTTGCCATCGCAAAAGCGCCTCGCAGCCCGTCACGGCACCTGTCTCAGCCTCGATGAATGGCTGGTAGTGCAGGACCAGCTCGCTCCGCGAGAGCGCATCGCGAAGATCCTGGATCAGCAAAAGCCGCTCCTGCTGCCGGTTGTCCAGGTCGGCTGCGAAAAAGCGATACGTACCCCGTCCGTCGCGCTTGGCGCGATAGAGCGCGGCGTCGGCATGTTTCATCAGTTCGTCGGCGGAGATGCCATCGTCCGGCGCGAAAGCCACCCCGATACTGACCCCGATATTGATCTTGACGCCGTCGATGAAGAACGGCTGACCGATGGCCTTCAGCAGACGATCGCAGAGGCTTTCCATCTCGGAAAGATCGGTGGTCTTGGTTTTGATGGCGAATTCATCGCCTCCAAGGCGGGCCACGAGATCGGCAGCGGCGACTTCGCCCCGCATGCGCTCTCCGACGGCAACCAGCAGCGCATCGCCCACGAAGTGGCCGTAGCGATCGTTGACCGGCTTGAAGCCGTCGAGATCGATCCCCATCACGGCCAGCCGCTCGCCCCCCAGTGATTGCAGACGGGCTTTGAGCCGCTGATGGAAATAGGCGCGGTTGGGCAGGTCCGTGAGCGCGTCGTGATGGGCCAAGTGGGCGACCCGCGCCTGCGCCTGCAGGGCGGTCGTCACGTCGGCCATCACGCCGCTATATCCGACGAA
>CAZZZJ010000048.1:5664-13092 GCA_964658355.1 Beijerinckiaceae bacterium | reverse complement strand
ACAGGGTGACGACCGGGCCCGGCCGCACCGCGAGGATGTCGCCGCGCACGCCGAAATCGCCCAGCGTGGCCTCCAGCAGCGTCGCATTCTGCTCCAGCGCGTCGGCCGAGACGAGGCTGGCCTGCGACGGGCCGCGCGGTTCCGCCAGGAGGTCGAGCGCCGGATGGCGGTAATCGTCCGGATCGCTCACCGGCGGGGCCCGGCGCGCGGGCGCCACCGCCGCGACCGGCGCCGAGACGCGGGACGCCGCGACCTCCACCGGAACGGGAGCCGTCTCCGCCTCCGCCTCCGCCTCGAAATCGTCGTCGTGGACCACGGCGACCGGGCGGCGCGCCTGCGGCGCGGAGGCGGCGCGGGATACGGTCTGCGGCTCGGCCTGGTCCGAGTGGGGCTCGAAGACCGGCTCGCGGCGCGGCTCGGCGGCACGCCCGCCATGGGGAAGCTGGCTCGCCCAGGGCAGATCCTCGTCGGAGAAGGCGCGGCGGGCGGCCAGGGCCGGCGAGGCGCCGGCGTAGCTGAGCGCGCCGACACCCGAGCGCTGCGCCCGCCACGCGTCCCAGCGCTCGGCCAGCGCCGCGCGGCCGCGCATCGCCGCCTGGATGACGGTGCCGAAGCCCACGATCCCGAGGCCCGGCTCGTCGGATTCGTCGTATCGGCGATCCTGTGTTGCATCCGGATAGGTCCGGCGCGGGCGGTTGGCCTGCGCCATCGCGGGAGGCGCATCGTCCTCCGCCTCGTCGAGGCCGGGTCCCATCCGGCAGGCCGCCGTCAGGCTGAGGATGGCGACGCCGGCATAGACGAAGCCGACCAGCGCCGCGCCGGCCTGCGAGATCGCGCCGACGATGGTGCGCGCGGCCGACATCAGCGCGTCGCCGGCGACGCCGCCGAGCCCGGTCGGCAACGGCCAGCGGGCGGTCGGCGGCAGGGCGCTGGCCACCGCGCTCGCGGCGCAGAAGCCGATGATCCACAGGGCGATGCGCATGCCGCCGCCCGGCAGGTCGCGCTCGCGCATCAGCCGGACTCCCCAGAGCGCGGGCGGCAGCACGAAGGCGAGCGCGCCGAGGCCGAGGATCTGCATGGCGAGATCCGAGACCACGGCGCCGGGCTGCCCGAGGACGTTGTGGGCGACGTGATCGGTGGCGTGGTTCAGGCTCGGGTCGTCGATCGACCAGGTTGCCAGGGCGACCGTCAGGGCGATCGCGCCCGTGAACAGGACGAGCCCACCGAGTTCCGTCAGCCGCCGCGCCAGGAACGGGCGCAGCGTGTCGACGAAGGTATCGTAGGGCGACGCGGAGCGGCGAAGCGAGCGCATGCGGGACCGGACGCGAAAGGAGACTCTGTCCCAGACGCTAGGCCCCTTACGTTAACGCGCATTTAAGGTTGAGAAGACCTTCACGGCGGCCGATTTGCCCTTGCCGTGTCCGGCCGCATCGGAAACCTTTCCATCCGTGCCTGACGCCTTCGGGCCTGCAGGGACGACCGACGATGCCTCCGCTCATCGACTTCGACGCCCTGGTCGACCTGATCTACGAATCCGCCGTCATGCCCGACATGTGGCCGGAGGTGCTCGATCGGATCGCCGCCGCGACCGGGTCCGTCGGCGCCATCATCCTCGCCGAAGGCCGGCACGGGCTGAAGTTGCGCGCGACCGGCGCCGTGCTGACGCACCTGCCGGAGGCGATCGCCGGCGGCTGGATGGCGATGAACCCAAGGCCGGGCCGCGCGCGGGCGCTGGGCCATGCCGGCTTCGTGCACGACCTCGACCTCTTCACCCACGCGGAGATGGACGCCGACCCGATGTACGGCTTCCTGCGTGCCCGCGGCCTCGGCTGGTGCACCGGCACCGCCATCCCGACGGTGGGGGAGGATGCCGTCATCTTCTCCTGGGAGCGGGCCCATGCGGCGGGGCCTTTCGAACCGGAAACCGTGCGCGCCCTCGATCCCCTGCGCGCCCACCTCGCCCGCGCCGGGCTGATCGCCGCCCGCCTCGGGCTGGCGCAGGCCCGCAGCGTCGTCGCGACCCTGGACCTCCTCGGCCTGCCCGCCGCGGTGCTGTCGGCGCGGAACCGGGTGATCGCCGCCAACGACCTGTTCGCCGGCCTCCTGCCGTCCGTCGTCCAGGACCGGGCAGACCGCGTCCACCTGTCGGATCCGCGCGCGGACCGTCTCCTGGTCCGCGCGCTCGCGGCGCCGATCCAGGCCGGCGATGCGGAGACCGTCGCCTCCATCCCGATCGCGGCGCGGGTCGATCGCGGTGCGATGATCGCCCACCTCGTGCCGGTGCGCGGGGCCGCCCGCGACGTGTTCGCCGCAGCGGCGACGATCCTCGTCGTGGCGGACCTCCGCCAGGGCCGGGCGCTGCCTGCGGAACTGATGCAGGGGCTGTTCGATCTCACGCCGGCCGAGGCGCGCGTCGCGCGCGGCCTGACGAACGGGCACACCGTCGGGACGCTGGCCGACGTGCACGGCGTCACCTCGGCGACCATCCGGACGCAGCTGAAGGCGATCTTCGCCAAGACCGGAACGGCGCGCCAGGCCGACCTCGTCGCGATGCTCACGGGCGCGGCGATCGGGCGCGACCTGTCCTGACCGCGACGTTCCCGGCCGGACATGCTGCGGTGGTGCAAAACGCCGGTCGATATGGCAGACCGTGGCCATGAAGATCGACGGGCGACCCTACAGGACCATCTTTCCCGATCCGGACGGCGTCAGCGTCCAGGTGATCGACCAGACCCGTCTGCCCTTCGCCTTTGAGCTCCAGCGCCTGGCGACGCTCGACGACGCCGCGCGCGCGATTCGCACCATGGTGGTGCGCGGCGCGCCGCTGATCGGCGTGACCGCCGCCTACGGCCTCGCCTTCGCCATGCGCGCGGATGCCTCGGATGCCGGCCTCGACCGAGCGGTGGCGGCTTTGGCCGCGACGCGTCCGACGGCGATCAACCTGCGCTGGGCCCTCGACCGGGTCGCCGGCAATCTGCGCCAGGTGCAGGCGGGGGAACGGTTCGCCCGCGCCTTCGCCGAGGCCGGCCGCATCGCCGAGGAGGACGTGGAGAGCTGCCGCGCCATCGGCAACCACGGCGTCGGCCTGATCGCCGAGATCGCGCAGCGGGCGGGCCGGCCGGTGAACGTCCTGACCCATTGCAACGCCGGTTGGCTCGCCACCGTCGACTGGGGCACGGCGCTGGCACCGATCTACGTCGCGCACGAGGCCGGCTTAGCCGTCCACGTCATCGTCGACGAGACCCGGCCGCGCAATCAGGGCGCGGCGCTGACCGCCTTCGAGTTGAATGGCCACGGGGTGCCGCACACCGTCGTCTCCGACAATGCCGGCGGCCACCTGATGCAGCATGGGCAGGTCGACCTCTGCATCGTCGGCTCGGATCGCACCACCGCCTCGGGCGACGTCTGCAACAAGATCGGCACGTACCTGAAGGCGCTCGCGGCCCACGACAACGGCATCCCGTTCTACGTGGCGTTGCCCTTCTCGACGATCGACTGGACCCTCGGGGACGGCGTCGCCGAGATTCCGATCGAGGAGCGCGACGCGCGCGAAGTCACTCACCTCACCGGCCGGCTGCCCGACGGCGGCTTCGCCACGATCGAGGTGGTCTCTCCGGGCAGTCCGGTCGCCAACCCCGCCTTCGACGTCACGCCCGGTCGCCTCGTCACCGGCCTGATCACCGAACGCGGCATCGCGCGGGCCGATTCCGAGGGGTTGCTCGGCCTCTATCCCGAGCGGCGTCGGGCCGCCTGAGGCGCGCCCGATCAGGCCCCGGCAACGAGCGCCCCCGTGTCTCTCCCCCTGGCCTGTCAGCGGCACCTGTTCGAGGTTCCGGCAGATGTCGCCTACCTCGATGCCGCGGCCTGGACCGCGCTTCCGCGCGCCGTGCGCGAAGCCGGCGAGGCCGGCATGCGCGTCAAGAGCCTGCCTTGGGCGCATCCACGCTCCGAGGTGCCGCCCTGGACCGAGCGGGCCCGGTCCGCGGCGGCTGGGCTGATCGGTGCACAGGCCGACGCCGTCGCCATCGTCGGGTCGGTGGCCGAGGGCATCGCCATCGCGGCGCGGGCCATCGCTCCGGTACCGGGCGGGCGCATCCTGCGGGTCGCGCAGGAGTTCCCGTCCCTGTGCCTCGCCTTCGACCGCGTCGCCGCGGAGACCGGGATGGTCGTCGAGGCGGTGCCGCGCCCGGCCGACGGCGACTGGACCGCGGCGCTCCTCGCGGCCATCGCCCGTCCCGGCGCGCCGCCGCTCGCGGTCGCGACCTTGACGCCGCTGCACTGGGCCGACGGGACGGTGATCGACCTCGACCGCCTCGCGCCGGCCGTGCGCGCAGCCGGTGCCGCGCTGGTGGTGGACGCGACCCAGGCGGTCGGCGCGGTTTCCATCGACGTGGCGCGGCTGAAGCCCGATTTCCTGGCCTTTCCGACCTACAAATGGGTGCTCGGCCCCTACAGCCTTGCCTTCCTCTACGCGGCGGCGCGCCGGCAGGATGGGCTCCCGCTCGCCGAGACGATCGGAAACCGCCCTCCGGCTTCGGGCGCGCGTCGCTACGACCGGGGCGAATGCCACGATCCGGTCGGCCTGCCGATGGCGGCCACCGGGCTGGAACTGGTCGCCGCCTGGGGCGTGCCGGCGATCGCGGGGCGGCTTCGATGGCTGACCGACCGCCTCGCCGACGGCGCGGAAGCCCTCGGCCTCGCGGTGCCGCCCCGCGCTTTGCGCTGCCCGCACATCCTGGGCGTCGCGGTGCCGGGCACCGATGCGGACGCCCTCGTGGCGCGGTTGCGAGGCCGAAACGTCTTCGTCAGCGCGCGGCTCGGCCGCCTGCGGATCAGCCCGCATGTCTGGGTCGACGAGGCCGACCTCTCCCGCGTGCTGTCGGCGTTGGCGGCGCTGATTCCCGGTCGCGGCGGCGGTTAGCGCGCTTTTCGCCGGCGCGGCGACCGCTTCGTCGGACCCCCTGCCCGAGCTGCCCTGCCCTAACTCCCTTGACCCGTTGCCTCGGCCTATCGCCCGCTTCCGATCGATCCGGCGGTCGCGAGGTTGCGGCGGGTCTCGGCCTGGCCGCTGACGTCGCCGAAATACTTGGTCGAATCGCCGAGCTGCACCGAGGGCTGGCAGTACGGGGTGCAGGAATACGAATTCCGCTCCTCGGCGCCGCGCTGGACGGTGACCACCGAGGCCTGGGAGGCTTCCACCCGGATCGTCGTCTCGGCGAGCATCGCGCCCGTGCCGTCGAGGGCGATCAGGTTGGTCGCGCCGAAGCTCTTGCCGGTCAGCACCAGCACGCCGTTCTTCTGCAGCGTCACGTCGGCGATGATCGGATTCCCGACGATCACCGTCTGCGTCCGCTCCGGCAGCCGCATGACCTTGGCGTTGTCGACCATCACCGTGACGACGGGCAGGGTTTCCGCCCGCGACGCCGGCATCGTCGCGAGGACGAGGGCGGTGGCGAGGGCGGCGCTCGGCAGGAGCTTCGCCGCGGCATGGCGCTGGGGGCGGGGCAGGGTGAGGCGCATCGGGCTGTTCGACCTCGTCGGTACGCAGTTGGCACGTCGCCCAGGCGCCGCTCTCGCGGGACCCGCTCTGCGACGCGGCGGGACGCGCATTCCGTTCGTGTTCGAGACAACACCTTATTGGTGAAGGAACCGCTAAGGCGGCCCCGCTGCGGCGGCGGGCGGTCTTACACTTCCTTCACCATGCAGACGGACTTGCTCCGGTCGACCGCTTTCGTCGACCGATTTAACCGAATGGCAAGGCGCAGGAGGCATGCTTCATCTGCCGCCGATCGAAACAACAGATCTTCGACGGTTACCTCGCAAGTGTTTCGACCAAGGATCACAACCATGAAGACCATGTTCAAGAATTTCGCTTCGGACGAGTCCGGCGCGACCGCCATCGAATACGGCATGATCGCTGCCCTCGTCGCCGTGGTCATCATCGGCACCCTAAAGATCCTCGGCACCAAGCTGAACGCGACCTTCACGAACGTCTCGAGCCAGCTCGGCTGATCTGTCGGCTTCGCGTCTCCGGAAACGACGCAGTCGGCGGCAACGTCCCGGTCCTCTGGCCCTCCCATGCGCGGCGGCCAGGGGATCGGGAAACGACGCCGGCGGATCGGCGGCTCGTCCGCCAGCGCCGCAGGATCCGACTTTCGGGGTGCGATGCGTCCGGTTCAGGTCGCGAAGACCCCGCCCCGTCGCGGGCCAAAGCCGATCCCGCCGTCGCGGGATCGGCTTCGCGCCGTCGGCCGCCCCCGGCCCGGCCGCGAACGCTCAGCGCACCGGAATTTGCGCTTTCTTCACGCCCTTGGCCGAGACTGCCTCCCGTACGGGGCCTCGACGGGCGCACCGGCCTCGATGGCAAGGATGAGGGCAACGGTAATGGCGAGCGTTACGGCAAGCACCGGTCTGGCAAGCTTCGGCCTGCTGATCGTCTTCCCGTTCGTCATGGCCTACGCCGCGGCGAGCGACCTCCTGACCATGCTGATCCCGAACCGGATCTCGCTGGCGCTGATCGCCGGGTTCTGCGTGGTGGCCGCCACCGGCCTGTTCAGCCTTCCCGAGATCGGGATGCACCTCGCGGCCGGCGCGCTGGTCCTCGCTATCACCTTCACCCTCTTTGCATTCGGCAAGATCGGCGGCGGCGACGCCAAGCTCGCGGCCGCGACCGCGCTCTGGATCGGGTTCGACCAGCTCCTCGACTACCTCCTCGTCGCCTCGATCTTCGGAGGGGCGCTGACTCTGGCGATCCTTCTGGCGCGCAGCCATCCCCTGCCCGTCGTCGTCGCCCGCCTGCCCTTCGCGCTGCACCTGCACGACGCCAAGACCGGCATCCCCTACGGCATCGCGCTCGCGGCCTCCGCCCTGGTGATCCTGCCCGAGACCCTGGTCTGGACCCGCGCCCTCGGCGGTTGATCCCGGGCCGGCCATCGCCGGACACCCGATGAAACCAGATGGTCATGGCTCCTTAACCCTAATTTGAGGAATTCGGCCCTAGTGTCCGCTGGACGGACGGCAACCCTGCTGTCACCGACCTTGGCCCGACGATGAAACCAGCGCGTCTTGCCGTCCTCGCCATCGCCCTCGTCGCGGGCGGCGGAGCGGCCTTCCTGATGAGCGGCGGCGACCCGCCGCCGCCTCCCGTCGTCAAGGCCGACGCTCCGCCGCCGCTGCCGACGTCCGAGGTCCTGGTCGCGGCAGCCGAGCTGCCGATGGGACAGGTGCTCCAGCCGGCCGACCTGCGCTGGCAGAAATGGCCCGACGACGCGCTGACCCCGGGTTACATCAGCCGCAAGGACGCGCCGAAGGCGTTGGAGGAGACCGCCGGCGCGACCACCCGCTCGGCCTTCCTGTCCGGCGAACCGATCCGCCCGCAGAAGCTCGTGCGCCCGGACAGCGGCTTCATGGCCGCGATCCTGCCCTCCG
>CAZZZJ010000048.1:3589-5564 GCA_964658355.1 Beijerinckiaceae bacterium | reverse complement strand
TCGACCACGACCCGCAAGATCGAACTGACCGCGGGCCGTTCCGTGATCGTGGACCTGCCGCGCGACGCCAAGGAGGTGTTCGTGGCCAACCCTGCCGTGGCCAACGCGGTGGTGCGCTCGACCCGCAAGGTCTTCGTGATCGGCATGGCCGACGGGGCGACCTCGATCTTCATCCTCGACGCCGAAGGCCGCCAGATCGCGGCGCTCGACGTGACGGTGGCGCGCGACCTCAAGCTCGGGACGCTGCGCCAGCTCCTGGGCCAGAGCATTCCGGGCGGCCGCTTCGACGTCCGCGTCACCGGCGATTCGATCCTGCTGTCGGGTTCGGTCGCCTCGTCGTCCGAGGCGCAACAGGCGATCGACATCGCCAATGCCTTCGTTGGCGTCTCCGGCGGCGGTGGCGCGGGCGCCGCCGTGGGCGGGGCCGCGACCCGCGGCGCGGTGATCAACAACCTCACGATCCGCAACAAGGATCAGGTGATGCTGCGCGTCACCGTGGTCGAGGTCGCGCGCACGGTGCTGAAGCAGTTCGGGATCAACGTCAGCGGAAGCTGGTCCGGCCTGAACCTCGCCAACGTGACGCCCCTGGCGCTGTCGGGCGGCCAGTTCCCGAGCGGGAACCTGATCTCCGGGACGGTCAACGGGACGGGGGGCGCCAGCATCACGGCGACGCTCCGCGCCTTCGAGCAGGCCGGGGTCTCGCGCGTGCTGGCCGAGCCCACGCTCACCGCGATCTCGGGCGAATCCGCGACCTTCACCGCGGGCGGCGAATTGCCGGTTCCGTCGAGCCAGAGCTGCTCCGCGGGCGTCGCCGGCGCGCAGCCGGTCTGCGTCGTCGGCATCAGCTTCAAGCCCTACGGCGTCACGCTGAACTTCACCCCGGTGGTCATGGCGGAGAACCGCATCTCGGTCCGCGTCGGGACGGCGGTGAGCGAGATCGACCCGCAGAACTCGTTCAGCTTCGTCAGCGGCAGCGCGACCACGGCCGTGCCCGGCCTGACGGTGCGCAAGTCCGAGACCACCGTGGAGCTGGCCTCGGGCGCCACCATGATGACTGCGGGCCTGATCCAGCAGAAGAGCAAGGCCGCGGTCAACGGTCTGCCCGGCCTCGTCAACCTGCCGATCCTCGGCGCCCTGTTCCGCTCGCGCGACTACCAGCGGCAGGAGACCGAGCTGATGATCATGGTCACCCCCTACATCGCCAAGGCGATGGAGCCCCGCCAGGTGACGCGGCCCGACGACGCCTTCGTCGACGCCACGGACGGCCAGGCGGTCCTGCTCGGACAGATCAACCGCGTCTACGGCACCGCCGGCGCCGCCCCGCTCGGGCGCGGCTATCGCGGCCGCGTCGGCTTCATCACCGACTGACGTCCCGACCCCGCGTCGCGGTTTCCCGCGGCGCGAGAACCCGCTCTCCCGTTCCGGCGTCGCCCCGCCCCAGGACCGAACCGATGACGTTGCCCGGCCTGCCCTCCCCCGCCCGACGGACCCTCGCCGTCGTCCTGCTCGCCGCCTCGCTCGGCGCGTGCCATTCCGACCGCACCGTCACCGGCTCGATCGTCCCCGCGGACTATCGCGCCCGCCATCCGATCGTGCTGGCCGACGGCAGCCGCGTCCTCGACGTGTTCGTCACCGGGATCGGCCACCTCGACCCGCGGCAATCCGCCGATATCGACGCCTTCCTGCTGGAATACCGTCGCTACGGTCGCGGCAGCCTCGTGATCGACCTGCCCCGCGGCGTGGCGCCGAGCGTCGGCGCCGGCGTCGAGCGCACCGCCGCCGCCATCCGCCGGCTCGGCTCGGAGAACGGCGTGCCCGCCCGCGAGATCACGATCTCGGGCTATGCCGTGGCCGATCCCGGCCTCGCCAGCCCGATTCGTCTCAGCTTCCACCGCATGGAGGCGCGCGTCGCCGACAAATGCGGCTTGTGGCCCCAGGATCTCGGCGAGAGCAGCCCGATCGCGAACTACCGCAA
>CAZZZJ010000048.1:0-3489 GCA_964658355.1 Beijerinckiaceae bacterium | reverse complement strand
CTCCAGAACCCGAAGGCCTCGTCATGGCGGACCACCCCGAGACATCTGAGCGGATGATCGCCCCGGTGCCCCGGATCACGATCCAGGCGTTCTGCGAGACTGCGGAGACCGCCGCGATGATCGAGAGCGCCGGGACGGACCGGCGCATGCAGAAGGCCCACCTGAAGGTCCAGATGGGCGGCGGCGCGGCGGCGGTCGAGGCCTATCGCCATGCGCCGACCCCCAACGTCATCGTCATCGAGACGCAGGGTCCGAAATCCAGGCCGATGGAGTGCCTCGACGCCCTCGCCGAGGTCTGCGACGCCGGCACCCGGGTGCTCGTGGTCGGCCACGTCAACGACGTGGCGCTCTATCGCCAGTTCATCCAGCGCGGCGTCAGCGACTACCTGATGGCGCCGGTCGAACCGCTGACGCTGATCGCCTCGCTCTCCGACCTGTTCGCCGCCCCCGGGGTCAAGCCCGTCGGCCGGACCATCGCGGTCTATGGCGTCAAGGGCGGCATCGGCGCCTCGACGGTCGCCCACAATCTCGCGTGGTCGATCGCCCGCGGACAGGGCGCGCAGACGGTAATCGCCGATCTCGACATCGCGTTCGGCACCGCCTCGCTCAACTTCAACCAGGATCCGCCCCAGGGCATCGCCGAGGCGGTGTTCGCCCCCGAGCGCCTCGACTCGGCGCTCGTCGAGCGCCTGCTGTCGAAGTGCAGCGACCAGCTCAGCCTGCTCTCCGCGCCGGCGAGCCTCGATCGCACCGTCGACCTCTCCGAGGCGGCCTTCGACGGGCTGATCGATCATCTGCGCGCGTCCGTGCCCTGCATCGTCCTCGACGTGCCGCACCAATGGTGTGCGTGGTCGAAGCGCGTGCTGACCGCGGCCGACGAGATCCTGATCGTCGCCGGGCCCGAACTCGCCAGCCTGCGCAATGCCAAGAACTTGCTCGGCGCGCTGCAGCAGGGCCGCCCCAACGATGCGCGACCCCGGGTGATCCTGAACGGGGTCGGGGTTCCCAAGCGCCCGGAGATCGGAGCGGCGGAATTCGCCAAGGCGCTGGACGTGCCGCTCTCCGCCAGTATCCCGTTCGATCCGGCGCTGTTCGGGACGGCCGCCAACAACGGCCAGATGATCGCCGAGGTGCAGGCCGGCTCGAAGCCCGCCGAGGTCTTCGCCGAGCTCGCGGCGGCGATGCTCGGCCGGCCCGAAGCCAAGCGCGCCCGCGGCAACCTGCTCGAACCGCTCCTCGCCAAGCTCGCGCGCCGGAAGGCTTCCTGATGCCGGCGCTCTCACGGCTCGCCGGCGGATCCCCGACGGACGGTCCGATCCCCGCACCGGCCACCGGCGGACACGGCCGCAGCAGCACGCCGGCGCACGCGCGCTTCGCAGCCCCATCCGAGGACTCGTGTCATGTTCGGTAGGAGGCAGGGCGCCACGGCGGCCCCGACCGTGCTGCCGCCGGCAACCATGCGCGCGACCGCTCCGGTGCTGGTGCAGGAGAACCTGGCCGGCAAGCGCATGGACGCGCCGGCGCCCGTCGTCGTGCAGGACAATCCGCGTTCGGAGGACTACTACCGCACCAAGAGCATGATCTTCGGCGCGCTGATCGAGGCGATCGATCTCGCGCAGCTCTCGCGCCTCGAACCCGAGGCGGCGCGCGAAGAGATCCGCGACATCGTCTCGGAGATCATCGGCCTCAAGAACATCGTCCTGTCGATCGCCGAGCAGGAGGAACTGCTCGACGACATCTGCAACGACGTGCTCGGCTACGGCCCGCTGGAGCCCCTGCTGGCCCGCGACGACATCGCCGACATCATGATCAACGGCGCCAACCGCGCCTTCATCGAGGTGAACGGCAAGATCCAGCTCACCAACGTGCGCTTCCGCGACAACCAGCAGCTGATGAACATCTGCCAGCGCATCGTCAGCCAGGTCGGTCGCCGGGTCGACGACGCCTCGCCGATCTGCGACGCGCGCCTGCCGGACGGCTCCCGCGTCAACGTCATCGCCCCGCCGCTGGCTATCGACGGCCCGGCCCTGACCATCCGCAAGTTCAAGAAGGACAAGCTCACTCTCGACCAGCTCGTGCGCTTCGGCGCGATCTCGCCGGAAGGGGCCGAGATCCTGAAGATCATCGGGCGCTCGCGCTGCAACATCGTCATCTCCGGCGGCACCGGCTCGGGCAAGACGACCTTGCTCAACTGCCTCACCGCCTTCATCGAGCACGACGAGCGCGTCATCACCTGCGAGGACGCCGCCGAATTGCAGCTGCAGCAGCCGCACGTGGTTCGCCTGGAGACCCGGCCGCCCAACATGGAGGGCCAGGGCCAGGTCACCATGCGCGACCTCGTCAAGAACTGCCTGCGCATGCGGCCCGAGCGGATCATCGTCGGCGAGGTGCGCGGGCCGGAGGCCTTCGACCTCCTCCAGGCGATGAACACCGGCCACGACGGCTCGATGGGAACGCTGCACGCCAACTCGCCGCGCGAGTGCCTGTCGCGCATCGAGTCGATGATCTCCATGGGCGGCTTCACCCTGCCCTCGAAGACGCTGCGCGAGATGATCTGCGGCTCGATCGACGTGGTGGTCCAGGCCACCCGCCTGCGCGACGGCTCGCGCCGCATCACCCACATCACCGAGGTTCTCGGGATGGAGGGCGACGTCATCACCACCCAGGACATCTTCCTGTTCGACATCCTCGGCGAGGACGCCAACGGCAAGCTGATCGGCCGCCACCGCTCCACCGGCATCGGCCGGCCGAAATTCTGGGAGCGCGCGCGCTATTACGGCCTGGAGCGCCAGCTCGGCGAGGCGCTCGACGCCGCCGCCGAAGCGGCGGGTGCCCCGTGAACGCGGTGGCGGGCATGCCGATCGCGGCGGGGCTGGTCTTCGTGACGGCGCTCGCGCTCGGCTACGTGTTCCTGATGCCGCTCCTGATGGGCGAGCGGCGGGCGGCCCAGCGCCTCAAGGCGATCAGCGCCTCGGTCGCCGGGAGCGCGAGCCGCGGCGTCACCGTGAACCGGCGCGAGCAGGTCGCCAAGACGCTGGGCGAGATCGAGGCCAAGGCCAAGGGTGCCGCCAAGGTGACCCTCGAGCTCAAGATCGCGCGGGCCGGCCTGTCGTGGTCGGAGCGGACCTACTGGATGGTCTCCGCCGGCCTCGCGGTCGTGGGCGGCCTGCTGATGCTGCTGGTGACCGCGAGCCCGATCGCCGGGCTGGGCGGAGCGTTCGTCGGCGGCCTCGGCGCACCGATGTTCCTGCTGCGCCACCTGCGCAAGCGCCGCATCGCCAAGTTCACGAAGGAATTGCCCAACGCCGTCGACGTGGTGGTGCGCGGCATTCGCACCGGCATCCCGGTCGGCGACTGCTTCCGCATGGTCTCGCGCGAGGCAGAGGAGCCGGTGCGCTCCGAATTCCGGATCGTCATCGAGACCCAGGCGCTCGGCCTATCGCTCGGCGAGTCGGTCTCCCGGCTCTACGAGCGGGTGCCGGTGCAGGA
>CAZZZJ010000047.1:0-13135 GCA_964658355.1 Beijerinckiaceae bacterium | reverse complement strand
GCTGTCCGAGCAGGGCCTCGGCCGGCGGGCAGGAGGAGCAGCTCTGCGAGGTGAACAGCTCCACCACCACCGGCCGCTCGGCGGCGCGGGCGGACGCGACGGACAGGGCGACGAGGAGCGCGAGCGGGATCGCGAGGGGGATCGCAAGGGAGCTTGAGAGGCGCATGGCGGATCTCCGGAAGGGGCGATGCCGCTGGTTTCGCGCCGGCGCCGCTCCGGTTACCCGGCATTCGCCTCCGTCTCCTCGCCGGCAGCCTTGTCGTCGTCGCGCGCGCGGTGGAGGAGGAAGATCGAGGCGACCATGGTGAGGATCAGGCCTGCGAGCACGCCGAGCTCGATCATCGAGGCCTGGAACAGCGCCGCCTTCTCGGACGTCCAGTCCTTCCCGTGCATGATCTCGGAGGATTGCAGGGTGATCACCAGCACCCGCCGGATCGAGGCGATCAGCCCGACGATCAGGAACGGCTCGCAGGTGAGCTTGCCCGACCGCATCGAGACCCGCACCGTGTGCAGGATCTCGACCAGCATCAGCAGGAACAGCAGCCGGTCCACCACCTCCAGCGTCTGCGTGGCCCCGCCGAGCGAGCGCATTGCCTCCCAGGTGAGGCCGACGGCGTCGACCAGTGCGATCAGCGCGGTGAACGCCAGCAGCAGGCCCAAGGCGGCGTAGATCGCATGCTCGGTGTGCAGGAAGACGAAGGTCGACGCCCGGGTGAGGCGCCCCTGCGATTGCGGATCGTCGGCCATGGCGTGCCTCCCGGACGCTGCTTTGGCCGCGATGAGACAGGATCGTGCGGCCGGCGTCCAGCGGAAGCGTGGCCGCAGGCGGGGATCGCGCTCCCGCCCGCATCGCCCCCGGGCCGCGGAACGGTTTCGGCATTCGTCCCGTTCCTCCAGTATTCGAGGTAGGAGAACGACATGCTGACTGGTGGCCTATTGTGGCTCATCGGGATCCCGATCCCCGTCATCCTCCTGGTGTGGTTCTTCTTCCTGCGCGGTCGGTAAAGACACCGATCGCGCGCGCCGATCGACCGACCTGGTCGGCGCGGAAAGCCCTGCTTCGCAGTCACGCCGGCGTCGTCGACCTGGGCGACGTCCCGAAAAAAGGCCGGTGCGCCGCGTGCGCACCGGCCCGACCCGTCGGCGTTCCGCCTTACTTGGTGATCTTCACCGAGACCGGATCGCTCGACGGAAAGGTTTCCTCGAGGGCGTCGTCGAGGCGTTCGTCCATCTTGTCCTGCCGGTTGGCGGGATTCTGCTTGTCGCCGGGCTTGGCGCTGCCCTGCTGAACGCCCGGCTTCTGCACGCCTTCCGGCGTCTTGGTGTCGTCGGTCATCGAGGCTGCTCCTGCCGTCACGGGACGCCGCGAACGGCGCCGATGCAGGGTCAACGCGAGGCGGGGCCCGGTGTTTCCCCCCGTGCCGGCAGAGCCGTGGCGTAGCGCGGGGCCATCCGGCCCGGTGCCGCCTCGCGCAGCACCACGTCGTAGACGCCGCCGAGGCGGTCGAGATGGGCGTCGAGGGTGAGCGGCGCGGCCCAGTAGCGGGCATGGGCGGCCCGGCCCATCCGGGCGGCCAGCGCGTCGTCGGCGAGCCGGCGCAGGTGGGCGGCGAGCGCGTCCGGGTCGCCGGAGCGGAACAGGAAGCCGGTCTCGCCGTCGATCACCGCCTCGCGGCCGGCGCAGGCGTCGCTCACCACCACCGGCGTGCCGCAGGCCAAGGCCTCGTAGACCGTCAGCGGCTGGCCCTCGTACCAGACGCTGGGAAAGACGAGGGCGCGTGCCGCGCCCATCAGCGCCCGCACGCCCGCGGCATCCCGCCAGCCGAGCATCGCGGCTTCGGGATAGCGTGCGGCGAGGTCCGCCCGCTGCTCGCCGTCGCCGACGAAGACCGCGCGAACGCCCGCCCGCCGCGCGGCTTCGGCGAAGATCGGGGCGCCCTTCTCGGTGGAGATCCGCCCGACGAACAGAAAGTCGCCCGGCGCCCGCTCCGCCATCGGCCGGTGCGCCACCGCGATCGGGTTGTCGACCCGATGAAAGCGGGTTCCGCGCGGCATCAGCGGACCGACCACCCGCTCCTGCAGGTCGCTGATGGTGATCACGTGGCGGAAGAGCTTCGGAAGTTCCGCGACATGCGTCATCCCGAGATGGCGGACCACCCGCGCGAGCTTGCGCGGGAAACTCTGCGCGTCGCAGTTCGTCGTCAGGCACGCGCCCGACATCGGCGTGCGGTGGCAGATCGCGGCGGCCGGGTACTCGTAGAACCCGCCGGTCGGGCAGACCAGGAAGAACTCGTGCATGGTGTAGAGCAGCGGAAGCCGCGAGCGCCGCAGCGCCACCCCGATCGACGGCGACAGCGCCTTGGCGAAGGCGTGGACGTGGACCACGGTGTCGTGGGGATCGCACCGCGCCAGCTCGGCGGCGAGCGCGCGGGCGGCCGCGCCGTTCCAGATCGCCTGCGCCAGGAAGGCGAGCTTGTTCGTCGTGGTCGAGATATCGTCCTGGTTCAGGCAGACCACGCGGATGCCCGCGTCCGCGAGGCGCGGATCGGCCGGGCCGCAGGCGGCGAACAGCGTGACGCGGGTGCCGCGCGCCGCGAGGCCGAGGGCGGAATCGAGCGCGACCTTGGCCTGGCCGCCGTTCACGTAGGCATGGTCGGCGACGAGGACGACGTGCACGAGGCGGCTCCCGCTCCCTGAGGGCCCACACGTTTACCGGAATGCAGTTGATCGCACGTAAACCCGGACAGGACCGTCGATCGGCGGTTGTGTTCCCCTCGATGGCCTCGCCGGTGTCGCCATGCACGTCCTCAGCATGCACGTCGTCATCCTGGCCGAGTTCGCGAGCCCGAGCGGCGGCGCGGAGAAGGTGGCGCTGGAATCGGCCCGTGGTCTCGCCGAGGCCGGGCTCCGGGTTACCTACATCCAGGGGGTCGACGGCCCGGTCGACCCCCTGCTCGAGCACCGCAACGTCACGCGGGTGTGCCTCGATCTCCCCGACGTGTGGGCGCGCAGGCCCCTGGCCGCAGCCGTCGCCGGCATCTGGCACGTCCGTGCCGCCCGCGCCTTGCGCGACGCGCTCGCTCGGCTGGCGGTCGCGCCCGATGTCGTCCACGTCCACCAATGGACCCGCAGCCTGTCGCCCAGCATCTTCCCGGTGCTGTTCGCAACCGGCGCTCCCGTCGCGCTGACCTTGCACGACTACTTCCTGGCCTGTCCGAACGGCGTCCACTACCGCTTCGACACGGCCGAGCCCTGCACCCTCGCACCGATGTCGACCGCCTGCATCCTGGCGCCCTGCGATGCCAAGACCCGCCTGCACAAGCTGGTGCGCGTCGCCCGCACCGCCGCCGCGCGGCAGGCGCTGTCCGGGCGCCGGCTCCACGTGGTCCACGTCTCCGACGCCAGCCGGGCGCGGATGGGCGCGATGCTGAGCGGCTACGATCTCGTGCACCACCGCATCGACAACCCCGTGCGGGCGGCACCCGGCACACCGGCGACGCCCGAAGCCGGCGACGCCGTCGCCTATGTGGGGCGGCTGACGCGCGAGAAGGGCGCCGACCTCGTCGCCGCCGCGGCCCGTGAAGCGGGCCTGACGGCGCTGTTCGTCGGCACCGGGCCGCTGGAGCCGGAGCTGCGGGCGATGCCGGGCGTCGAGATGCTGGGCTGGCGTTCGCCGGAGGCGGTGCAGGCGGTGCTGCGCACCCGCGCCCGCGCGCTCGCCGCGCCGTCGCGCTGGTTCGAGACCGGTCCGCTCACCGTCTACGAGGCGCTCGCCGCCGGCATCCCGGTCATCGCCTCGGACCGCTCCGGCGCCGCCGAGAAGGTCCTGGACGGCACGAGCGGCTTCGTCGTTCCGCCCGAGGCCGCCGCCCTGTCCGCGGCCTTCGCGCGCCTCCGCGATGATGCCCGCGTCGCCGCGATGGGCCGGGCAGCCCATGCCCGGTACTGGGGCGCGCCGATGACGTTCGCCCGCCACGCGGAGGACCTGTCGGCGCTCTATGCCGGTCTGCGTCGTGCGCCGCGTGACGCGATGCAACACGGACGCGTCGGAGCGACGGCCGGCTCGTCGGCATGACACCAGATTCGAGCGCAACACGATCCCGCCAGCGGGATCCAACCAAGCTTCCGCATCGCATAGAGACGATCGTCGTCGCGCCAATCCGGCAAAAAAGGACATCGTAAGTGTTTGCTCTACCCACGATTGCTGTAACAGAGCCGACAATCTGTCAGGGTCAAAGCGTGGCATTCGCCTGAGCGCGCCCCTCTGGCGGCGGTGTTGCCTAATCGATGACGTTTCCGACCAGGAAAGCGGCGCCTTGACTTATTGTTGCGATGCAACATAAGTCCGGTCTGCACGGGTGATCGCTTCGAGACCGCCCGCGACGAGACCACTCGAGGAGCAGATTCATGCAGACCCCGAATTTCGAGATCCCGACCGAGATGCGCGACTTCGCCGAGAAGAGCGTCGACCAGGCCCGCACCGCCGTCGGCACCCTGATGGGCAATGCGCTCAAGGCCGCCGAGCAGGTCCAGACCTCGGGCCTCACCCTCCAGTCCTCGATGCAGGCCGCCGTCGCCAAGGGCTTCGACCACGCCCAGACCAACGCCAACGCCACCTTCGATTTCGCGCAGAAGCTCGTGCGCACCAAGGACCTGCGCGAGGCCTTCGAGCTGCAGTCCGAGTTCGTCCGCAGCCAGATCGCCGCGATGCAGGCGCAGGCCAAGGACCTCGGCTCCCTCGCGCAGAACGCCGCGCGCTGAGCCGACGCTCGGTCCCTCGCGGGCCCGATGCCATCCGCCGCGCATGAGCGCGGCGGGCGAATGGGCGCCGCCGGATCGCGCAGTCGCGCGAAGGCGGTGTCCGAATGCCCGTACCGGCGACGACCGCACCGACCGATTGCGCCGGGCGGCAACTGGTTTACGTTCGGCCCATCCGATTCGGGCTCGGCCGGCACGAGACCCGCACGGCCTGATGGGAGCTTTCGCGATGGGCAAGCAACGGACGCCGCAAGGACGATCCCCGGGCCGACGCGGACCGCCGGCCGCACCGATCGGCGCGACGACGACCCCGATCGCCGTCGAGGCCGCCGCGCCCGAGGAGTCCTTTCACACGGCAGAGGATTCGCTCGCGGCCATGATGCCCGAGCCCACGCCCGAGCCCCTCCACGCGCACCTGCTGGACACGGTCTCGCCCGAGGCTCTGGGCACCGCGGCGCCGACCGACGAACCGCACGCGGCGCCGGCCGAGACGCCGGTCCCCGCGGACGCGAATCTCGCCGATGCAAATGCCGCAGGGGCGGCATCCTCGGAGCCCGAGCTTCTGGCTGTCTCCGCGGCGGACCGCGCGCCTGAGGCCGCCCACGCGACACCGGACCCGGACCCGGCGCCGGCCGCCGCGCCCGTTCCGGAAGCCCCGGAAGCCTATACCAACGTCGTGCCGTTGAAGGCCGCCACGCCGGCGCGGCCTCCGCTCGCCCAGACGGCCGAGACCGGCGACGCGCCCGTGCAATTGTCCGACGGCGCTCTTCCGTCGCCGGCCTCCTGGCGCGCCGGCCACCGTCCCGTCCCGCCCCTGCGGCGGGATCTCGAAGGGATGGGAGAGACCCTGTTCGCATTCATGCGCAACGAGAGTACGGCGGTCATCACCCACCTCAACGCCCTCAGGGACGCGCGCTCGCCGGCCGATGCGATCCGCCTGCAGGTCAACGAAATCCAGCGCGCGGCCGACGCCTCGCTCACCTGCTGGAGCGAGATCGCGCGCCGGGCAAGCCGGATCGTCGCGCAGCGCTGAGGCGCTGGCGCGGTCCTTCCCTCCCTGCAAAGGGGGGAGGGGACGCGCGCGTCAGCGCGTCCGCCGCGCCCTACGGCCCACCCGCGCGCAATCCGCTGTCGCGCCGCGGCCACAGGCAGTGCCCGAACGAAGCATGGCCGGAAACCATCGGTTAACCATACGCCTCCTATGCCGTATCGGGAGGCACCGGAGACCGACCGATGCAGCGACCCGCGCGCCTGATCCGTTCCGTGCTCCTGACGGCCGCTCTTGCGCTCGCCGGGGCACCCGCCCTCGCGCAGAACGGCGACAGGGCACCCCCCGCCATCGCCATTGCGGCCGACCTCGCGTCGGGGCCCAACGGGACCAAACTCACCCTGACCCTGTCGAAGCCGGTCGATGCCCGCGCCTTCGTGATGGAGCGCCCCGACCGGGCGGTGATCGACCTCGCCGAGGTCAATTTCCAGCTCGCGCCCGAGACGGGCCGTCGCCGCGAGGGGCTGGTGCAGTCGTTCCGCTATGGCCTGTTCGCGCCGGGACGCTCGCGCATCGTCGTCGACCTCGCGGGCCCGGCCACCGTCGGGCGGATCGAGACCGCGACCCGCCCGCGGGACGGCGCGGTGATCCTCACCGTCCCGTTCCAGCGCGCCGACCGCGAGAGCTTCCGCAAGGCGGCCGTCGCCGGAGACCTCGCGCCGGCGGCCGGAAAGGCCGTCGTGCCGCCGGCTGCGACCGACCGGCGTCCGCTGATCGTGATCGATGCCGGCCATGGCGGCATCGATCCCGGCGCGATCGCCGTCGGCGGCCTGTTCGAGAAGGACATCGTGTTCGGCTTCGCGCAGGCGCTGGTCGCCCGTCTCGAGGCCGGCGGCCGTTACCGCGTGGCGATGACCCGCGACCGCGACGTCTACGTGCCGCTCTCCGAGCGGGTGCGGATCGCCCGCGACGCCAAGGCCGACCTGTTCGTCTCGATCCACGCGGATTCGATCTCGTCGGCGCCGCAGGTGCGGGGCGCGACGATCTATACCGGCTCCGAGAAGGCCACCGACAGCGAATCCGCCAAGCTTGCCGAGCGCGAGAACAAGGCCGACGCGGCCGCCGGCGCGGAATCCGGCGAGGGTCCGCCCGAAATCGCCGACATCCTGCAGGAACTGACGCTGCGCGAGACGCGCGGCTTCTCGTCCGGCTTCGCCAAGACCCTGATGGGCCAGCTCGGGCCGGTGATGGAGATGAGCACGAAGCCGCATCGCGAGGCCGGCTTCAAGGTGCTGCGCTCGCCCGACGTGCCGAGCGTTTTGGTCGAGCTCGGCTACCTGTCGAGCCAGCGCGATCTCGACCTGCTGCAATCGGCCGAGTGGCGTGCCTCGGTCACCGGCTCGATGGCCAAGGCGATCGACCAGTTCTTCGGCAACCGCGCCAGCGTGGTGAAGCCCGCGTTGCCGAACCGGCGCTCGGCGGCAATCGCCCCAGTTTCACCATAGATCCGGTGTCGATACGGGGCACTCGAGACCCCGTCGCGCCGCCCTCTCATCGGTCATCGTCGACGGGGGTTCTCTCGAAGGCTGCGGGCATGCCGGATCGGCTTGCGTCTCGCGGGCAGCCCCGACCCCTTGAGCCGGATGCGCTCCGCGCGCGGCCTGACGAAACCGACGGACGGGAAACCGGATGCGCCTCATCCTTCGCTTCTTCGGCTTCCTGTTCAGCGCCTTCGCGGTGCTGTTCGTGATCGCTGCCGCGGGCGGCGCATTCTTCTACTGGAAGTACAGCCAGGACCTGCCGGACCACGCCGTGCTCGCCAACTACGAGCCGCCGGTGATGACCCGCGTCCACGCCGCCGACGGCTCGCTGCTCGCCGAATATGCCAAGGAGCGCCGGCTCTACCTGCCGATCCAGGCGATGCCGAAGATCATCGTCGCGGCCTTCCTCTCGGCCGAGGACAAGAACTTCTACAAGCACGGCGGCATCGATCCCGAGGGCATCGTGCGCGCGGCGTTGACCAACGCCAAGAGCGGCAAGCGGCAGGGTGCCTCGACGATCACGCAGCAGGTCGCCAAGAACTTCCTGCTCTCGAACGAGCAGACCTTCGACCGCAAGATCAAGGAAGCGCTGATCGCGCTGCGGATCGAGTCGACCTACTCCAAGGACAAGATCCTCGAGCTCTACCTCAACGAGATCTTCCTCGGCACGATCGTGCCGGGCCGCAACCTGCACGGCGTCGCCGCGGCAGCGTTGGATTATTTCGGCAAGTCGGTGCACGAGCTGACGATCAACGAGGCGGCCTACCTCGCCGCCCTGCCGAAGGGCCCGAACAACTACCATCCCTACCGCAAGACCCAGGCGGCGCTAGACCGCCGCAACGAGATCATCCGCCTGATGGCGGAGAACAACTACATCACCAAGGAGGAGGCCGACGCCGCCAAGAAGATGCCGCTCGGCGTCAACCCGCGCGTCGCCTTCCCGAACGCCGCCAACGCCAACTACTTCACCGAGGAGGTCCGTCGCGAGATCTCCGAGCGCTACGGCGAGAAGAAGCTCTACGAGGGCGGCCTGTCGGTGCGGACCACCCTCGACCCGAAGATGCAGGGCTGGGCGCGCAAGGCGCTGGTCGACGGCCTCGTCCGCTACGATCAGGCCCATGGCTGGCGCGGCGCCGTCGCCAAGGTGGACCTGACCGGTCGCGACTGGGGCTTGGCCGCGGCCGAGGTGAACGCCCTCGGCGACGTGGCGCCCTGGCGGCTCGCGGTGGTGCTCGGGCAAGGCGGTGGCGGCCTGCAGATCGGCCTTCAGCCCAAGCGCGAGGCCTCCGGACAGGTCTCCAAGGATCGCGACACCGGCATGATCCCGCCCGACGGCATGCGCTGGGCCGGGCGCGCGAACCTCACCGCCGGCGACATGATCTATGTCGAGGCGATGGATGGCGGGCGCGGCCAGTATCGTCTGCGCCAGAAGCCCGAGGTCTCCGGCGCCATCGTCGCGATGGACCCGAATACCGGCCGCGTGCACGCCATGGTCGGCGGCTTCTCCTACGACGAATCCGAGTTCAACCGCGCGACGCAGGCGATGCGCCAGCCCGGCTCGTCGTTCAAGCCGATCGTCTACTCGGCGGCGCTCGACAACGGCTACACCCCGTCGTCGATCGTCCAGGATACCCCGATCACCATCGAGGCCGGCCCCGGCCAGGAGGCGTGGACGCCGTCGAACTACGACGGCAAGTCCGGCGGCCCGCACACCCTGCGCTACGGCATCGAGCACTCGAAGAACCTGATGACGGTGCGGCTCGCCAAGGACGTCGGCATGCCGCTCATTGCAGAGTACGCGCGTCGCTTCGGCGTCTACGACGACATGCTGCCTGTTCTGCCGATGTCGCTCGGGGCCGGCGAGACCACCGTCATGCGGATGGTCACGGCCTATTCGATGCTGGCCAATGGCGGCCGCCGCATCCGCCCGACCCTGATCGACCGGATCCAGGACCGCGTCGGCGAGACGATCTACCGGCACGACAACCGCAAGTGCATCGGGTGCGATGCGGAGAAGTGGTCGGGCCAGGACGAGCCGAAGCTCGTGGACGATTCCGAGCAGGTGCTCGATCCGCTGACCGCGTATCAGATGGTCTCGATCATGGAAGGCGTCGTGCAGCGCGGCACGGCGACGATCCTCAAGCAGATCGGCAAGCCGCTCGCCGGCAAGACCGGCACCACCAACGACGCCAAGGATGCGTGGTTCGTGGGCTTCTCGCCGGACCTCGCGGTCGGGATCTACATCGGCTTCGACAAGCCGCGCTCGCTCGGCGACCGCGCCACCGGCGGCGGCTTGGCCGCGCCGATCGCGCTGGACTTCCTGAAGGTCGCCCTCAAGGACAAGCCGCCGACCCCGTTCCGGGTGCCGCCGGGGATCAAGCTGATCCGCGTGGCCCTGGGCTCCGGCATGCGCGCGGGATCGGGGGAGGGCGCCGGCACGATCCTGGAAGCGTTCAAGCCGGGCACCGCGCCGCCGGATTCCTACGTCGCACCGGCCGGCCAGGCCGCGGCGCCGGGGCCGACCGTCCCGCCCGACGCGGATCGCGCCGTGCAGGCCGGCGGGTTGTACTGAACGGGCGCTGCTCCGCTCTCGCCCGCTGCGGCCCGTCGGGTTCAAGCGCCGTCGACCTGGCGGCCCGCGGATCGCGGATCCTTCTTTCGTTCGGGAGATGGAGCCGCGCCTCATCCGGACGCATATGGGAGACCCCGCGCTTGAGAGCCGGGACAAAAAAAGCCGCCCTCCACAGGGCGGCTTTGAAGTCTCAGGGAGGCATCAAACAGAGCGGGACGGAGGTCTCACTCGACATCCAGACATCTGGAATGCGCTCAGGCTGAATCGAAAAGGTTAACCTCTCGTCAACGCTGAAAGGGTTCTCAAATCCTTGCGGGCCCTCGGTCGGCGAAGATCAGTATCGGGCGAAAGGTCAGGCCGCGAGGCTGGCGAAGAGCCCGCGCCCATCGGTCCCGCCCACGAGGCCTTCGACGAAGTTTTCCGGATGCGGCATCATCCCGAGGACGTTGCCGCCCTCGGAATAGATCCCGGCGATGGCGTTGAGCGAACCGTTCCGGTTGGCATCCGTCGTGACGTGGCCTGCGGCATCGCAGTACCGGAAAGCGACCCGGTCCTCGCCCTCGATCCGCGCCAGCGTCTCGGCATCGGCGAAGTAGTTGCCCTCGCCATGCGCGACGCAGACATCGATCACCGCGCCCTTCGCGTAGGCGCTGGCGAAGCGGGTGTCGGCCCGCTCGACGCGGAGCGTCTGCCGGTGGCAGATGAAGCGGCGGTCGACGTTGCGCATCAGCACGCCGGGAAGCAGGCCGGATTCGCACAGGATCTGGAAGCCGTTGCAGATGCCGAGCACCAGGCCGCCGCGGGCGGCGTGGGCACGGACCGCGTCCATGGCGGCGGCGCGCCCAGCGATCGCGCCGCAACGGAGATAGTCGCCGTAGGAGAAGCCGCCCGGCAGGACGGCGAGGTCCGTCCCGGCCGGAAGCGCGGTGTCGGCATGCCACATCGTCGTGACGTCGGCGCCGGCGAGCCGGAGCGCGCGGGCGACGTCGGCATCGCGGTTGGAGCCGGGGAAGACGACGATGGCGGCGCGCATCACGCGATCTCGATCGCGTAGTTCTCGACCACCGTATTGGCCAGCAGCTTCTCGCAGGCGCTCTTCAGTGTCGCCTCGGCTTCGGCCCGATCGTTGGCCGCGACCTCGATGTCGAACACCTTGCCCTGACGCACACCCTCGACCGAATTGATGCCGAAAGACTTGAGCGCCGCTTCGATGGCCTTGCCCTGCGGATCCAGGACGCCGGTTTTCAGAGTGACGACGATGCGGGCTTTCATGATTGGCCACTCTGCAGGGACGAGAACGAGAGAACACGATGTCGGATGTCGGAGCCGTCGAGCCCGAACGGGGCAACGACGCCGGGCGAGCCGCGCCCGCCCATCACCGACGCGCCGTCCGAGGCGCCATGCGCAGGGGTTCGATACTGGTCGCGCGCTTCCAGAGCTGCAGCATGATCCAGGCCGCGAGCACACTGAAAAGCCCCATCAGCACGTGGCCGACGGTGTCGCCGAGTTCGAACAGTCCGGCGATGGCCCATCCGGCAGCGATCGCCACCGCGAACACCTCGGTTCCCACCAGCACCATCATGCTGAAAATCGTGATCAGATTGCGGGTGTTCACGAGGGCCCCTTCCTCCGGCGACACGGATTCGCGACCCGCTGACGACGGCGGCAGTACCCCGATTGTCGCATGCTGTGCAACCGATAACCCGGTCGCGAACCGCACCCCCGCCTTAGCGCGGGGCGCGCTTGGCGAGGATGCGCTGCAGCGTGCGGCGGTGCATGTTCAGCCGGCGGGCGGTCTCACTGACGTTCCGTCCGCACAATTCATACACGCGCTGGATGTGCTCCCACCGCACGCGGTCGGCCGACATCGGGTTCTCGGGCGGGTCAGCCCGCTCGCCGGGCTGGGCCATCAGCGTCCCGTGGATCTCGTCCGCATCGGCGGGCTTGGCGAGATAGTCGAAGGCTCCGAGCTTCACGGCGGTGACCGCGGTGGCGATGTTGCCGTATCCGGTGAGGATCACGCCGCGGGCTTCGGGCCGGCGCTCCTTCAGGCGCGCGATCACGTCGAGGCCGTTGCCGTCGCCGAGTCGCATGTCGATCACCGCGAAGGCGGGAGCCCGCGCTTCCACCATCGAGACGCCTTCGGCCACGCTTTCGGCCACCTGGACGTGATAGCCGCGCGCTTCCATGGCCCGCGCCAAGCGGGTGGAGAACGGCTTGTCGTCGTCGACGATCAACAGGCTGCGATCGGAGAAGGCGGCCAGCGGATCGCTGTCGCTCAGGGCTACGGCGTCGGGAGAAGCCGACGAGGTCGAATGCGCCAGCATGGGGCGTTCCTTCAACATTTCAGTGTTTCGCGTCGGCATTTCATATAGGCGCAACATCGCCCGCGGGCAGGGGCGGCGGAGCACTGAATTCGGAGGCATGGCGCACTGCCGCACCCCTTTCGAAGATGTGGCGCGCCCAGGAGATCCGAACCTGCGCCCCGTGCGCCCCGGGCGCCGAGGCATTCGAGAGCATGATCTGGGCACCGGAGCGTTCGATCAGCGTCTTGGCGATGAACAGGCCGAGACCGAGGCCGGCGCCCACCGTGCCGCCCTGCGAATGGCCCGCCGCGCGATCCGGGCTGCGGGTGGTGACGTAGGGTTCGCCCGCCCGCAGCAGCACCTCGGCGGAGAAGCCGGGGCCGTCGTCGCGGATCTCCAGCGTCACGCGGTCCAGGGTCCAGCGGCCCTCGATCACCACGCGGGCATCGGCGAAGTCGACCGCGTTGTCGAGGATGTTGCCGAGGCCGAACATCACGCCGGCGTTGCGGCGGCAATCCGGCTCCGGGCCGTCGCCCGCGCTCGACATGTCGAGGGCGATGCCCATCGCCCTCTGGGGCGCCACCAGTTCCTCGATGAGATGGCTGAAGCTCAAGGTCTCGAGGAAGCCCGCCCCGTCGCCATCGAGCGAGGTCAGCTTCGAGAGGATGCCGCGGCAGCGGTCGACCTGCTCGCGCAGCAATTGCAGGTCCTCGGCGACGCCGGGGGGGGCATCGGGGCCGAGCTGGCGCACGAGTTCCTTGGTCACGACCATGATCGTGCCGAGGGGCGTGCCGAGCTCGTGCGCCGCCGCCGCCGCCAGCCCGTCGAGCTGCGACAGGTGCTGCTCGCGGGCGAGGACCAGCTCGGTGGCGGCCAAAGCCTGCGCGAGCTGCCGCGTCTCCTCCGACACCCGCCACGCATAGACGCCGGTGAACGCCGTGCCGAGGAGGATCGCCGTCCAGACCCCGGA
>CAZZZJ010000046.1:6270-13137 GCA_964658355.1 Beijerinckiaceae bacterium | reverse complement strand
TGGGGACGGTTCCACGTTCTCGTCATCGTGGCGCTCGGCATCACCTGGGTGCTCGACGGGCTCGAGGTGACCCTGGCCGGCGCGCTGGTCGGCGCGCTGCGCAAGGCGCCGATGAGCTTCACCGAGTTCGACGTGGGGCTGGCCGCGTCCTCCTACCTCGTCGGCGCCGTCACGGGGGCGCTGGGCTTCGGCTGGCTGACCGACCGGATCGGCCGCAAGAAGCTGTTCTTCATCACGCTCGCCCTCTACCTCGCGGCCACCGCGGCGACGGGACTGTCCTGGAACGTCTATTCCTTCTGCATCTTCCGCTTCCTCACCGGCGCCGGCATCGGCGGCGAGTACACCGCGATCAACTCGACCATTCAGGAACTCGTGCCGGCGCGCGTGCGCGGCTGGACCGACCTCGTCATCAACGGATCGTTCTGGATCGGCGCGGCACTCGGCTCCTTCCTGTCGATCGTCCTGCTGAAGCCCGAGGTGATCGACCCGGCCTGGGGTTGGCGCGTCGCTTTCTTCACCGGCGGCGGCATCGGCCTCGTGATCCTGCTGCTGCGCACCTGGATCCCCGAGAGCCCGCGCTGGCTCGCCACACACGGCTACACGGCCGAGGCCGACCGGGTGGTCACCGGCATCGAGAAGCGCTTCACCGACGAGGGACACACCCTGCCGCCCGTGGACGAATCCAAGCGGATGAAGCTCCGCACCCGCGATCATACCCCGCTCTCCGAGGTGTTCGGAACGATGTTCGGCACCAGTCGCAAGCAGACCGTCGTCGGGCTGGCGCTGATGATCGCGCAGGCGTTCTTCTACAACGCCCTGTTCTTCACCTACGCCCTGGTGCTGGAGCGGTTCTACGGCGTGCCCGGCGGCAATGTCGGCTGGTACCTGCTGCCGTTCGCCCTCGGCTCGTTCCTCGGTCCGCTGCTCCTGGGGCGCCTCTTCGACACGGTCGGTCGCCGACCGATGATCGGCTTCACCTACGGCATCTCGGCGCTGCTCCTGGCCGGCGCCGGATACCTCTTCAAGATCGAGGTGTTCGGGGCCTGGGCGCAGACCGGCGTGTGGATGGTGGTGTTCTTCTTCGCAAGCGCCGCCGCGAGCGCGGCCTACCTCACGGTGGCCGAGACCTTCCCGCTGGAGATCCGGGCGCTGGCGATCGCCGGGTTCTACGCGATCGGCACGGGCATCGGCGGCGTTTCCGGGCCGCTTCTGTTCGGCTCGCTCGTCGAGACGGGGTCCCGCGATGCGGTCTTCGGCGGCTACCTCGTGGGCGCCGCGCTGATGGCGGTGGCCTCGGTCGTCGGCGGCATCTGGGGCACGGCCGCCGAAGGGCGCTCGCTGGAGGACGTGTCGAAGCCGCTCGCCGCGGCGTGAGCGGGGCGCCGCTCGGTCCCCGATCGGATCGGAACCCTCAGCCGCCCCGCCGCCAGACCTGCCCGTGATAGACGAAGGTCTCGCTCTCACTCGCGAGGGCAGCGAGGCCTGTGAAGGCGGGGTCGTGGACGGTGATGACGCTGGTCGGGATCGCCCGCATCATCGCGGAGAACGGCGCCTTGCGCTCGAACGCCGCGCGAAAGCCGCCCTGCTGCAGCAGCTTCACGATCCGCGGGGCGATGCCGCCGCCGATATAGACGCCGCCGGTGGCCAGAAACGTCAGCGCGAGATCGCCGCAGACCCGGCCCAGCACCCGCCCGAACAGCTCCAGCGCCTCGGCGGCATGCGGATCGGACGCCTTCATGCCGGCTTGGGTGACCGCGGCCGGATCGATCTTCTCCGCGGGCTCCCCGGTGCGGACGTGTCGCACGGCGGCGTGCAGGCGGGCGAGGCCCGGACCGGACAGGACGGTCTCGACGGTGATCCGGTCCTCGACCCGCTCCAGCGCGTGCCAGACTTTCTCCTCGAAGGTGTCGACGGGGCCGATATCGGTGTGGCCGGCCTCGGTGGAGACGATGGCGAGACGATCCGAATACGGCACCAGGGCCGCGGCCCCGAAGCCGGTGCCGGGCCCGAGCACCACGCGGGCGCCGCCGGGCGCGTGTCCGGCCGGCCCGATCGCGGTCAGGTCGTGCGGCGCGATGCCGGCGGCGCCGGCGGCGACCGGGACGTAGTCGTTGACGACGACGGAGGATTCGAGGGCGAAATCGGCGCCGATCTTCGCGCCCTCGATCACCCAATGGGCGTTGGTGAGCTGCACCTTCGGACCGTCGACGCGGCCGGCGATCGCCAGGATCGCCGAGCGCGGCGGTTGCCCGCCGCCGCGCCCTTCCTTGGCGAGCGCCGCGCGGATCGCGCTCGACGGATCGGGATGGCCCGCCGTCTCCTCGTGCGACAGCAGGCGCGGGGCCGCGCCCTTGGAATCGACCAGCGCGAAGCGGGCATTCGTGCCGCCGATGTCGCCGACGAGGACCGGAAACGCGAACATGCGGTACCCTTTCCCGATCGACGCGAGCCGTTCCCAGGCCGACGCGTCGCTGTCTGTCCGATAGGGCTGCCTCGGCTCAGGCCGCCGGCAGCGTGTCCGGTTCGATGGAGCCGCCCGATGCCCAACGGCCAAGCAAGGCGTGCACCGCGACCGGATCGGCCAGTCGCCGTGCCGCGGCGGTCTCGCCCGGCCCGACGCGGATGCCGAGGCCGCCAGAGGCCGCGACGCTGGCAAAGGCGATCTCGTCCGTCCGGTCGTCGCCCAGGAACACCGCGCGACGACCGGCATAGGGCGCGTTTTCGAGGAAGGCGCGGATCGCGTGCGCCTTGGTGGCCGAGGCCGGGACGATCTCGCCGACCGCCTTTCCGAGCTGCAGCCGGTACTGCCCGGCTAGCTCGGTCGCGATCGCGGTGACCGCCGCCTCCGCCCGCTCGGCATCCTCCGGAGCCGCGAGGCGCCAGTGGACCGCGACCGATGCACCCTTGTCCTCGATCAGCACCGCGTCGAGATCGGCGACCATGGCGCGCAGTCGGGGCATGCGCGCGCGCAGGTCCGGATGATCGGCCGGGCTGCCGCCGGTGAGGACGCCGTCGACCCGGCGCTCGACCCCGTGCAGCCCGGCGACGTCGAAGGTCGCGGGGGCGAGGAAGTCGTCGATCACGGAGACCGGCCTGCCGGTGACGATCGCCAGCGCCCCGTCGAGCCGGGCGTGCAGGGCCTGCAGCATCGGCACCAGCGCCGGGTCGACGCGGACGAGGTCGGGCCGCGGCGCGATCTCGACCAGCGTGCCGTCGAAATCGAGGAAGAGGGCGATGGGCGTGTCCAACGGCGGCGCTCCGGGTTTCCGTCCGGGGCTAGCACGCCGCGCGCATCCGGCAAACGCATCTTCGCGCCGCCCTATCTGACAGGTTGCGACGAACCGAGGAGGACGCGATGCACCCGGCCCCACTTCCCACCCAGCCCGGCGAGGAGAGCGTGTGGGACTATCCCCGCCCGCCCCGCCTGGAGCCGGTCGCGTCGACCCTCAAGGTGATGCTCGCCGGCCGCACCATCGCCGAGACGGCGGCGGGGTTCCGCGTCCTGGAGACCAGCCATCCGCCGACCTACTACTTCCCGCCGGGCGACGTCGCGGACGGCGTGCTCGGGCCGCCGCGCCGGGCCGGGATCTGCGAATGGAAGGGCCGCGCCGTGCTGTTCGACGTCCATGCGGGCGGCGCGTCCGCGATGCCGATTCCCGGCGCGGCCTGGGCCTATCCCGATCCGACGCCGGGGTTCCGCGCGATCGCCGGCTACGTCGCCTTCTATGCCGGACCGATGGAGGCCTGCACCGTCGGCGGCGTCCGTGCGGAGCCGCAGCCGGGCGGCTTCTACGGCGGCTGGATCACCCCCGGCATCGTCGGACCGTTCAAGGGCGGCCCCGGAAGCATGGGCTGGTGAACTTTTGGAGCTGTCCCGCCGCTTGCGAGCCGCTACATCGGGCATCGACAGCGAGGAGCACGGCATGAGCGATGCGATCGACGGCAGCCCGCAGGATGTCGGCATCGACCCGGCACGCCTGGAGCGGGTCGACGGCTGGATGCGCAGCCTCGTCGCGGAGGGCAAGCTCGCCGGGCTGTCGGTCAGCGTGGCACGGCGCGGGCGCACGGTGTTCCGGCGCGCCCACGGCCTCGCGGATCTGGCCCGCGGGACGCCGTTCACCACCGAGACGGTGACGCGCATCTACTCGATGACCAAGCCGCTCACCTCGGTCGCGGTGATGAAGCTCTACGAGGAGGGCCGGTTCCAGCTCGACGACCCGGTCGCGCGCTTCCTGCCGGACTTCTCCGAGATGCGGGTCGCGACCGGTGGCAACCGCGCCAAGCTCGAGACCGAGCCGGCGCGCCGCCCGATCACCATCCGCGACCTGCTCACCCATACCGGCGGCCTGACCTACGGCTTCATGGAATCGACCCTGGTCGACGCACTGTACCGCCAGCAGGGCGCCGATTTCCTGCGGCCGGATTCGAGCCTCGCCGAGGTGGTTGCCACCGTGGCGAAGCTCCCGCTGCTGTCGCAGCCGGGGGAGGCCTGGAACTACAGCGTCTCCACGGACGTGCTCGGTCACCTCGTCGCCGTCGTCTCGGGCCGCGACTTCGCGGATTACCTGAGGGACGAGGTCATCCGGCCGCTCGGCATGGTCGACACCGATTTCTTCGTGCGCCCCGAGAACCTCGGTCGGTTCGCCGCGAACTACGTCTACGACCGCACCCGCACGCTCACGCTCTACGACGATGCGGTCGAGACCGCCTTCGCCAAGCCTCCGGCGATCGCGGGCGGCGGCGGCGGCCTCGTCTCGACGGCGTCCGACTACATGCGTTTCTGCCGCTTCATCCTGCGCAAGGGCGAACTCGACGGGGTGCGCCTGCTCGGCCGCAAGACGGTCGAGCTGATGACGATGAACCACCTGCCCGGCGACCTCGCCTCGATCGGCACGCCGCGGTTCGCCGAATCGTCCTATCACGGCATCGGCTTCGGGCTGGGCTTCTCGGTGATGCTCGATCCGGCGAAAGCCCAGATCGTCGGCACGCCGGGCGAAGTCGCCTGGGGCGGCATGGCCTCGACCGCGTTCTGGGTCGATCCGGCCGAGGACCTCGCCGTGGTGCTGCTGACCCAGCTCGTCCCGTCCTCGGCCCTGCCGATCCGCAAGGACCTGCGGGTTCTGACCTACGCCGCGCTCGTCGACTGACCGCGGGTCACGGGACATCGGTGTCCCGGGGCGACCTCGCGCCGCGGCCGAGACCGGAACAGGCCCCACCGGGCCCTCGCTCACGCGGAAGATCGGTCCGCGGTTCAGGCGCCGGACGGCCGCCGATAGGGAATCGGCGACGCGCCCGGATATCGCGGCAGGCCGTCCGCCGGCATCGCCCACGGCAAGCCCTCGGCGGTGAAGACGTGCATCTCCGGCCGGATCGCGTTCGGGTCGTCGAGGGTCGCGAGCGGTACGCCGATCCGTGGCGCATCGCGCGGCTCGAGGAACAGGCGGGTGCCGCAGCGTGGGCAGAAGTGGCGGAACAGGCGCTCCGACGAGCGCCAGCGCGCGGTGGTGCCCTGCCAGACGAGGGCAGTCCGGGAAAACTGCGCGTGGGCGAGGTAGGGTGCCGCCGTGGCCGCGCGACAGGTGCCGCAATGGCAGATGCGCGCGCCGAGCGTCGGCGCGGTCGCCACGTAGCGGACCGCGCCGCAGAGGCAGCCGCCGCGGAAGGGCGGCCGCGCGTCCGCCATGACCGTGCCGCCTACTCGGCGGCGGGTGCGGCCGTCGCGCCGGCGGCCGGAGCCGGCTTCGCGCCGGGCTTCGGAGCCTGCGGCTTGGCCGCGGTCGAGCCGGTCGCGGCGGGCTTGGCGGCCATGTATTCCGGATCGGTGCGCGGGCCGCCTGGCCCGTTCGTCGGCCCGGCCAACTGGCCGGCGACCACGTCGGTCACGCGGTTCCAGGTCTGCGACTTGCAAAGGAAGGCGATCAGGCAGCCGCGGACGGTCAGTTCCTCAGGGGTGTCGGTCCAGATCGTCACGTCGTAGGACTTGCCGTCCTCGGAATTGTAGATCTTGCCCTCGTAGCGGGCGTCGGCGTTCGGCTTCAGCCCCATGATGAGCTGGTGGCCGAGCGAGGCGCGCGATTGCTTGCTCGCGTCGGGGTTCTTGAAGTCGACCCGCGGCTGGCCCTTGTCGTTGAGCGGCACCTTCAGCCACACGACGTAGCCGCAGAGGCTCTTGCCGCTCGGGCCGCACTTCTCGACGCGGATGCGCGCGCGTCCGTCCTCGGTGAGCCAGGTGCCGCTCGGGTCGGCGGGCGTCGCCGCATGCGCGATGCCCGAAAGCAGCGCGAGGGCCATCGCACGTCCGGCCCAGGCGCCGATTCCCGCGCCGATCCGTCGAACCGTCATGTCCAAATCTCCCTCCGCGCGCCTGCACCGTGGCCCGAGCCCCGTCGGCGTGCCGCATCTCAAGGCCCCGCCATCCGCTCCGAAGATGACGGGATCATGGCCGTGCGCCGCTCCGGGGGGATAAGCGGACGATGACGCGCGGGAGCCGGTTCGGCTAAGCCTGTCCCACCGTCGCGCCTGCGCACATGCCTTCTGCCGGATCCATGATCGTTCGCCCCCGCCCCAACCTCTTCGCCATCCTGTTCACCCTGCGCGGCTCGATCCTGCCGCGCGTGGCGCTGAAGGTCGTCGGGCTGACCGCCTTCGCGGTTCTGGTGGTCACGGTCGAGCAACGCGTCCCGGAACGGTTTCCGGTGACCGCCGGGATCGGCCCGTTCACGCTGATCGGGCTGGCGCTCTCGATCTTCCTGAGCTTCCGCAACAACGCCTGCTACGAGCGCTGGTGGGAAGCCCGGAAGGCCTGGGGCTCGCTGATCGTGGAGGTGCGCGGGCTCAGCCGGACCCTGGTCGCCCTCCTGCCCGGCT
>CAZZZJ010000046.1:3084-6170 GCA_964658355.1 Beijerinckiaceae bacterium | reverse complement strand
CGGATCCACGGCACGCCGCTGCCCTTCGCCTATACCCTGCTGCTCTACCGCACGGCCTGGCTCTACTGCCTGCTGCTGCCGTTCGGCCTGTCCGCCTCGCTCGGCTGGGCGACGCCGGTCGCGACCATGCTGGTCGCCTACACCTTCTTCGGCCTCGATGCCCTCGGCGACGAGCTGGAAGAGCCCTTCGGCCTGGAGGCGAACGACCTGCCCCTCGATGCGATGCTGCGCACGGCCGAGCGCGCCGTACTCGATGCCCTCGGCGAACCGCTTCCCCCCCCGATCGAGCCGGTGCGCTACCGTCTGGATTGAGCGGCGATTGCGTGGATTGCACGGCGCCTGCCGCGATCACGCCCGCGTCGGAGGCGCATCCGATCCGGGGCCGAGCCGGCGCTGCATCAGCACGGTGCGGAGCCAGAGCCCGTGCTTGTAGCCGACGCCTTCCAGCACACCGACATGGTGGAAGCCGAGGCCGGCATGGAGCGCGACCGACGCCTTCGAGCCCGGATCGGTGATCACCGCCACCATCGCCCGCGCGTCGATCGCCTCACAGGCCGCGATCAGGGTCGCCAGGAGCGCGCGGCCGATCCCGAGGCCTCGGGCCGCGTCGGCGACGTAGACCGAATCCTCCACCGTCGAGCAATAGGCCGCCCGCGCCCGGTATGGGCCGGCATAGGCGTAGCCGCACACCGCGCCGTCGATCTCGGCGACGCGATAGGGAAAGCCGTCCGCGACGAGCACCGCCCGCCGTCGCGCCATCTCGTGTTCGCGTGGCGGCTCAGTCTCGAAGCTCGCCGTGCCGTAGAGGACCGCGTCGGCGTAGATCCGGGTGATCGCGGGGATGTCGGCCTCGACGGCCGGGCGCAGGCTGGGCGTCATCGATCCGTCCGCGCAAAAAAGGGGCCGGCGCCTCGGCGCCGACCCCGATGATCGATCGATCGGCGATCCTCCCGGGATCGCGCGCGGATCACTCGGCCGCGGTCATCTCGGCGGTGAAGTGCCCGCACCAATCCTGCGACGCCACCACCGGCCAGAGGCCCTTCGACTCGGGAGCCGGCTGGCTCACCGGCGGGTTGAAGCGGCACAGGCCCTGGTCGCCCGCGGCGGAGGCGCCGTTGGTCTTGTGGTCGTCGAAGAAGCGGCAGCTGTCGCAGGAAGCGTTGGTCGAGCTCATCGGGTCTCTCCGGTTTTTGTGTCCGTCGCGGCCGGCACGACCGTCTCCGGTCTCGCCACCCGTCTGCAGTTCTTAATTAGAACAGCTCCAATGAAGCGTCAACCGCCGAGTCTCCACGTGGTTCCCGTGCGGGGCTCGTCCGGCGCCCTTCCCTGTCGTGGATGCTGCGACGCGCACGAGCGGCAACGGAAAACCGGAGTCGTCTCCGGTCGGCTGTCACGCGCGCGGCTTTCCGGGGGTGTAGCCGTCATCGACTCGCCACGTGCCGTCCCCTAACCTCGGCCCGGGACCGGCGTCGGTGCCGCTCCGGAGGGTCCCCGCCCATGGTGCTGGAAACCGAATCGGCTCTTGAGTCGGCCACCGCACTGGCGACGAGCGAGGCGAAATCCGCCCGCACCGACCTGATCGAGGCGGCGGCGGCGATCGTCGCCGGACGGGACGGCCCGGGCGGCTTCGTCCGCGATCTGTTCGGCCGCGTGCCGCCCGAGGATCTCGCACCCTACCCGGCGGAAGCGCTGGCGGATCTCGCGCTCGCCGCCCGCGCCCATCTCGTGGGACCGCGCACCCCCGGTACTCCCGCCAACCTTCGGCTGGTGGACGTCGCCGTCTCCGGTCCCGGGCGCACCCGCGAGCTGACCGTCGTCGAAGTCGTCAACGACAACCGGCCCTACCTGCTCGATTCAACGCTGGCCGAACTGAACGAGCAGGGCCTCACGCCTCATCTCGTCGCCCACCCGATCCTCGGCGTGGAGCGGGATGCCGCCGGGGGGCTGCTCCGGGTCGTCGGCGAGACCACGGCCGATGCCCACGGCGCCCTGCTGCGGGAGAGCTTCATCCACATCCACCTCGACCGGCTCGATGCCGGCGAGGCGCGCGAGCGCCTCGAAGCGGGACTCGCGCAGGTCTTTCGCGACGTCGCCCTGGTCACCGACGACCACGACGCGATGCTCGCCCGGCTCGGCGAGCTCGCAGAGGGCTACGGCCGTACCGCTCCGCCGCTTCCGGAGGGCGAGGTCTCCGAAGCGCGGGCCTTCCTCGCATGGCTGCGCGACGGCCACTTCACCCTGCTCGGCATGCGCGAACACGCGCTGCCCGGCGAGACCGCGGCCGAGGCCTGGAGCCTCGGCATCCTGCGCGATCCGGGCCTCGCGGTGCTGCGCCGCGGGCGCTCGCTCGTCGACATGACGCCGGAGATCGTGGCGTTCCTCGAGGAGCCGCACGCGCTGATCATCACCAAGGCGAGCTCCAAGGCCCGCGTCCACCGCGCGGCGCACCTCGACTACGTCGCCGTCAAGCTGTTCTCCGCCACGGGGAAGCTCACCGGCGAGGTCCGCATCGTCGGATTGTTCACGGCGGCCGCCTACACCGCGCTCGCCCGCGAGGTGCCGTATCTCCGCGGCAAGGTCGCGGCCGTGGTGGAGAAGGCCGGCCTCGACCCGACGAGCCATGCCGGGCGGGCGCTGCTCGCCGTGCTCGAGACCTACCCGCGCGACGACCTGTTCCAGATCGACGTGGAGCGGCTGTTCCGGTTCACGCTCGCCATCGCCAACCTCGCCGACCGGCCGCGCATCCGCGTCCTGTCGCGCACCGACCGGTTCGGGCGCTTCGTCTCGCTCCTCGTGTTCGTCCCGAAGGACCGTTACGATTCGATCGTCCGCGCCCGCATCGGCGCCTACCTCGCCCAGGAATATGGCGGCCGCCTCTCGGCGACCTATCCCGACCTCCCCGAAGGGCCCCTGGCGCGGATCCACTACGTCGTCGGGTTCTCGGAGGCCGGCGCGCCCGAGCGCAACCCGACCCTGCTCGAAGCCGGCATCGCCGCCCTGGTGCGGACCTGGGGCGACGCGCTGCGCGCCGCGCTCACCGACGCCATGGGCGGCTCGGAGGCGCGGGCGCTGGCCAACCGCTACGG
>CAZZZJ010000046.1:0-2984 GCA_964658355.1 Beijerinckiaceae bacterium | reverse complement strand
GTCGGCGCCGACACCAAGATCTGGCTGCACGACATGCTGCTGGAGCGCGCCACCGGCGCGGCGATCGAGATCGGCCCGCTGGAGGCGCCGCTGGAGGCGGCGATGCTCGCCATCGCCGCGGACCAGGCCGAATCCGACGGCTACAACCGCCTCGTCCTGGAGGCCGGCCTCGGGTGGCGCGACGTGGCGCTGCTGCGCGGCCTCGGCCGCTACCTGCGCCAGCTCCGCGTGCGCTACGGCCAGGACTACCTGGCCGCGACCCTGAGCCAGCATCCCGGCATCGCGCGCCAGCTCGTCGCCCTGTTCTACGCCCGCTTCGACCCCGCCGCCGCGGGCGACCGCCGAGCCGACGAGGCGAAGCTCCGCGAGACCATCGAGGCGGCGCTGGCCGACGTGACCAGCCTCGACGAGGACCGGATCCTGCGCCGCTTCGTCAACCTCGTGGAAGCCGCGGTCCGCACCAACTTCTTCCAGAAGGCGGCCGACGGGTCGCCGCGCGAGACGATCGCCTTCAAGTTCGCCTGCGCGAAGGTGTCGGGCATGCCGCTGCCGCGGCCGTTCTTCGAAATCTTCGTCTACGCGCCGCGCGTCGAGGGCCTGCACCTGCGCTACGGCTACGTCGCCCGCGGCGGCCTCCGCTGGTCCGACCGCCCGGAGGATTTCCGCACCGAGATTCTGGGGCTGGTGAAGGCCCAGCAGGTCAAGAACGCGGTGATCGTGCCGGTGGGCGCCAAGGGCGGTTTCTTCCCCAAACGCCTGCCGCCCGCCTCGGACCGCGCCGCGTGGGTCGCCGAGGGCACCGAGAGCTACCGGATCTTCATCCGCACGCTGCTGGAACTCACCGACAACTTCGTCGTCGACGGGATCGCGCCGCCGGCCGACACCGTGCGGCACGACCCCGACGACGCCTATCTCGTGGTGGCGGCCGACAAGGGCACCGCGACCTTCTCCGACATCGCCAACGCGCTCTCGCTGGAGCGCGGGCACTGGCTCGGCGATGCCTTCGCCTCGGGCGGCAGCCAGGGCTACGACCACAAGGGCATGGGCATCACCGCCCGCGGCGCCTGGGAGGCGGTGAAGCGCCACTTCCGCGAGATCGACGTCGACACGCAATCCGATCCGGTCACCGTGGTCGGCGTCGGCGACATGTCGGGCGACGTGTTCGGCAACGGCATGCTGCTCTCGCGCACGCTGAAGCTGATCGCGGCGTTCGACCACCGCGACATCTTCCTCGACCCGGCCCCCGACATGGAGGCGAGCTTCGTCGAGCGGAAACGGCTGTTCGACCTCGGCCGGTCGAGCTGGGCCGACTACGACAAGGGCCTGATCTCGGCGGGCGGCGGCGTCTTCTCGCGCGCGTCGAAGGCGATCCCGCTCTCCGCCGAGATCCGTGCCGCGCTCGGCTTCGAGCGCGAGAGCGCGGCGCCGGCCGAGCTGATGCAGGCGATCCTCAAGGCGCCCGTCGACCTGCTCTGGTTCGGCGGCATCGGCACCTATGTCCGCGCCACCACCGAGACCGACGATCAGGCCGGCGACCGGGCCAACGACGCGGTGCGCATCACGGGTCCGGAGATCCGCGCCAAGGCGGTGGGCGAAGGCGCCAATCTCGGCCTGACGCAGGCGGGACGGATCGAGGCGGCGCGCGCCGGCGTCCGGCTCAACACCGATGCGATCGACAACTCGGCCGGCGTGAACACCTCCGACGTGGAGGTGAACATCAAGATCGCGCTGATGATTCCGGAGCGCGACGGGCGCCTCGACGCGACGGCGCGCAACGCGCTCCTCGTCACCATGACCGACGAGGTCGCGCACCTCGTCCTGCGCAACAACGAATTGCAGACGCTGGCGCTCTCGCTGGCTCTCCACAGGGGGCTCGGCGAGACAGGCTTCGCGATGCGGACGATGCAGGGGCTCGAAGCGGAAAGCCGGCTCGACCGCGCGGTCGAGGTCCTGCCGGACGACGCCGCCCTCACCGAGCGCATGCGCCGCGGCGAGGGGCTGACGCGGCCGGAATACGCGGTGCTGCTCGCCTATGCCAAGCTCTCCCTCTACGACGCGGTGCTGGCGAGCCCGGTGCCCGACGACCCGTACTTCGATCGCGAACTGCAGCGCTACTTCCCGAAGGCCCTGCGCGAACGCTTCCCCGACGCGGTGAAGGGGCACCGGCTGCGCCGCGAGATCATCGCCACCGCGCTGTCGAACATCATCGTCAACCGCGGCGGCATCTCGCTGGTGACGCGGCTCACCGACGAGACCGGGGCGGATGCCGCCGCCATCGCCAAGGCTTACGCGGTGACTCGCGACGCCTTCGGCCTGATGGAGCTGAACGCGGCGATCGACGGGCTGTCCGGCCGGATCGGCGGACAGGCGCAGATCGGCCTCTACGCCGAGGTGCAGGACCTGCTGGTCAACCGCATCGTCTGGTTCATCCGCAACCTCGACCTCACCGGCGGCATCGCGCCGCTCGTCGCGCGCTACCGCGACGGGATCGCCGCCGTTCTCGCCGCGCTCCCCAGCGTCCTCAGTGCGGAGGCGAACGCAGCGATCGAGCGGCGGCGGTCCGAACTCGTCGGGCAGGGCATGGACGACGAGCCGGCGCTGCGCCTCGCTTCGTTGCGTGCGCTGACCTCGGCGCCCGACATCGTGCGGGTCGCCGGGACCAGCGGGCGGCCGGTTGCGGAGATCGCGGCGACGCATTTCGCACTGGAGCGGGAATTCTCCCTCGACGCATTGGCGGCGGCGGCCCGCGCGGCGCCCGTCTCCGACACCTTCGACCGGGTTGCCCTGGAGCGGGCGGTGGCAGGCATTTCGACCGCCCACCGGCAGCTCACCGCGGAGGTGCTCGGCGACATCGGTGCCGGGCCGGAGGCGGTGGCCGCCTGGAGCAAGGCGCGCGGACCGGCGCTCGCGCGCATCCGCGGCGCGGTCGACGCGATCGCGGCTTCCGGACTGACGGTCTCGAAGGCCACCGTCGCCGCGAGCCT